>NZ_BAAIHN010000004.1:0-146576 GCF_054784775.1 Lacticaseibacillus boliensis | reverse complement strand
TCGGTCTGTTCGTGGTGCATCGATCACCAACTTCTCCGCTCAGTCAGTATTCGCAACGCTCCAAACGTTGCTTTCAGACCGGCCAGATGCGATTTCATGTCCCAAATACCGAGGTGAATAATCCAGGGACATCCGTCATGCCTCTGTTTTTTTGCTTACATTGTCCGGTAGCGTAAGTGTGGTTAGGTTGGGAGTTGGGATAGTGGTATAGGTCCGGACGGGGTGCGCTGCGACAGGAGATGGCTGGAACGGTGCGAGGCGCTCAGAAGCTAACTCGGCTCCGCCGAGTGGATCTTCTTCGACGCCTTTGTTGTAAGCGGCAAGCCGCTAACAACAACGCCGCGCCTGAGCCATCTCCTGTCTCCGCACACCCCGTCCTTACATTTGCGTCCTAAACATTCATAATTACAATTTCAGAGATTGTAGAAATTAGATTTCGGCTACCGATGTTATGAATGCACTACTCGAGTCTAAGTGATGACTGCTTGTCCGTTACACGATACTATCCTGATACGCAGAATCCAGGGTATGGGCGAAAGTGACGGAAGCAGGTCAATCTGACGTGGTGAGATTGCTGTTAGCGACTTGTCGCTTACAGCAAGGCGCAGGTGGAGATCCACTTCGTCGCAGACGAAGTTAGCGAAGCCGAACCCTCTCCACGACAGATTGATCCTGCTGGAGTCGCTTTCGCCCGCACCCGACAGCTTACTGGTCTACCAAACAAAGAAGACTTACGCTACCGGACCACGAACATTAGGCCTAGCTGAAAAAATGATGCTTTGATGAGTGCTTACTTTTCTTCTTGCGTTGCCATTGTTTTCTGCAAATCTTGCCGGTATAATTGAACTTGTGTTTTTACCAATTGTTTGAGAGGGGTAGTCTATGGCAGCGGGGTTCTATTACATCATCTTCAACCCTGCGGCGGGTTCAGGTACCGCTGTGGATGTCTTCAAGAAGATACGCGCAGTGCTTGATGAGCGCGGCATTCAATACGAAATCAAAGTATCTCGGTATGCAGGACATGCCATTCAACTGGCCAAGCAGATCGGCAGCTTCAACCAAAAGCCTGACGCTGTGATGCTGGTCATCGGCGGGGATGGCACCTTGAACCAAGCAATTACCGGGCTTCGCCAAACCGAGCATCCCGAAATGCCGGTCGCCTACATCCCCGCCGGCAGCGGCAACGATTTCGCTCGCGGTATCAAGATGGCCCAAGACCCGCTCAAAGCCTTGGAGCAGGTCTTGCGGACCGAAAAACCGCTGGTGCTCGATGTCGGGCATTATGTTGAAAAAACACGCCACGATTCCGGTTACTTCGTCAACAACATTGGGGTTGGTTTCGACGCGGCAACCGTGGCGGCGACCAATCGTAGTCGCTTCAAAAAGTTTTTAAACCGCGTGCACCTTGGAAGCCTCGCCTACATGGTCGGGGTCGTCACCGTGTTTTTCTCCCGGAAGCCGTTTCCGGTGGCGGTTTATGTTGACGGCAAGCGCACCTATATCCCACACGCGTTTCTCGTCACGACCACCAACCATCCCTTCTTTGGCGGCGGCGTGCGGATCCTTCCGAGTGCCGATCCCACCGACGGCAAGCTCGACTTGATCGTCGTCGAACATATCAATACCCCTTACTTCTTGTTCCTGGTCTTGCAGCTCTTGTTGGGGCGCCACACCAAGTACAAGCGCGTGCACGTCTTTGAAGCCAACCGCATCGAGTTGGAAACGTCATCGTTAGAGTTTGGCCAGATGGACGGGGAAGAAATGGGGATCCGTCCGTATGAATTAAGCTTTCGTGTCGAACAGCAACGATTCTGGATTGATCCGGACTAACATGAATAAGGCTAGTGACAACGAAATGTTGTCGCTAGCCTTATTTTTATGCCTGGATGCGGTACAAGCACCAGACCATATCGGGCTGAAATGTTTTCAGGACTTGGGTCGGGTCTTCCACCAGCTCTTGGCTGACGATGCTGTAGCGGTACCCGATTTTTTTGTATTGTTCGTAAGCGGCGGCTTTGCTACCGGCGTAATTGATCAGGTAGTCCCCCGCCCCCAGCGTGTGCCGCAGCAGATTCTCGGTTGCGGGATGGATGATCGCCGCGTCTTCTGTATAGCGCGGGTTTTCGATCAAACACATCGGCTGCAGCGGCCGGTTGAAGACCTGCTGCAACGCAAGCCGCTCACTATACTCGTAGCACAGCTCCCGCCAGCCAAAATCCGGCCGCTGGCTTTGATAAGCGGCAGGCAGCAAAAACTCATCGCCAACATAGTCTGCTAAGCGTTCGATGATCTCATCAAAACAGTCATGCAATTGGATCTTTGGCGCGACCACGCCTGGAATGTGCGTCGCCGCGTCGTAACTGTCGGTTGTCTTTGGCCCAAGGGTATGAATAATTGCCATGATAGCTCCTCCTTGATCATCCCGACAAAAAACCGCCCGACTTGCGGCTTGCAAGATCGCGCGGGTAAAAAATCGGTCATCACCCAGCAGATCTAACCACATCTGCTGGAAAAGCTCCTCAGACATGGACGCAAGCCATTACGCGTCCATGAAAGTTCATGGACGCTATCCGAAAAAGCTAAATTCGAATTGGAAACGGTTGGTTGTCATGCTGATGACCTCGATTATTAGAATACGCTCATTAAACCATTTTGAAACGGCTGTGTCAACCAGCCGCCAATATCAGAAGTAATCGCTGAAATACGGCTCGTCCATCGGAATGATGCTTTCCAGCGTTTTCAGCGCCGCCTTCGACGCGTGCAGGCGCTCGATGCGCGCGAGATATGACGGCCGCCGGTAGCTCATCAGCATCGTCGTCAACGTCTGGATATCCAAATCGACGGCTTCGCCGACAGGACGGTCGGTCACCTCAACTTGGCCGTGCTCATCCCACCACAGTCCGAACGTCTTGTTGTTCCAGTCAGCGAGCGGATCAGACACATTAAAATGGATCGGCTTGCCGACTTCTGCAAAAGGATATTCTTTCAAAAACTCCGCGACATCGACGATACGAGCCATGAAATAAGGATGGATGGTTTGTTTGATGTCGCCGTCGTCCAAGAGAAAATGCAACGGCTCGTTTTTATAGATGTTGCCGCGCACGTGTTCGACCATCGAAAAATGGGCGGAGACAAAATTCCACAACCCGACGCGGGCCTCTTGCGTGTTGTAAACCATCTCTTTGATATGGAAGACCTCGTTGGCGATCCAATATAAGACGAAGCCTTGCGGATTGTCGTCTGCATCATAATAAACGCCGGCGGTGCGCTCTTCTTCGTTTTCCCAGCGCCAATATTCATCCCAGTTCAGCTGATCGCGGATCATCGCGCCGTGATTTTGTTTGGCAAAAGCCTGATAGGTCGCGATCACATCGGGATCATCGCTTTCCAGCCGCTCGACGTGGCCGGGCACCGGTACCGGTTGCGGCAACTGGGTGTCTTTAAGGTCGAAGGTCAAATGATCGGACATGATCTCCCAGCCTTTTTTCCGGTAAAACGGGATGCTGTAGGGATAAAGATAAGAGATCCACTGTTTGTGAGCGCGCATGTGCTGCAGCGCGATGCGGATCAGATCGTGCATCAGGCCATGGCCGGCGTATTCCGGATACGTCCCGACGCCAGTCAGCCCTGCCATCTTGACCTGCTTGCCGTGCAGGTTCACCGTGCACGGATAGATCGCCAGCTGTGAGATCAGCTGATCGTCATGAAACCACCCGATCACATCGGATTCTTCCAGCACTGGGCGTTTCGCGCGTTCCAGCTCGCCTTCTTCATAACCAGATTCTTCGACCTCTTTGGCGGTCACCTGAAAAACATACGCCAGCAGATCGTTGAACTGTTCGAGATAGTCCAGCGTCACCGGCTTGATCGTCAAATCTTTGCGTATATTGTCGTCCATCGCCTGCTTCAAACTCCTTTACTCTCGCCCGTCTCACTCGCTTCAGCCAGGTCGCTTGGGCGAATGCCGTCCATGCCGATCATGGGATCGATGCGCTGTTGCGCGACCAAGGCCTCGGTTAAGATGTAGTCTTTCGGGGCGTCATCAGTATGCTTATTATCCGAAACTGATTTGGTTGTGTCAACCGTCTTCGCAGGCATCACTGCCTGCAAACGGGCGACCAGACTGGTTTTGCGGTTGTCGGCCACGGCTTCTACCGCCAGCTCAAACGCCCGCGGGTCCCCCAGCAACACCAGCGATTTGCTAGCACGGGTCACCGCAGTGTACAACAGGTTCCGCCGTAACATCCGCCGCGACGCCAGCGTTAGCGGCAAGATCACCAGATCAAATTCGCTACCTTGCGCTTTGTGGATCGAGGTCGCATACGCCAGCGTGATCTTGGAAAAATCGCTGCGCGCATAAGTCAGCTCGTTGCCGTCAAAATCCAGCACGAGCTCGTCGGTTTTTGAATCACTTTCTTTGGCGGGAACGATCCCGGTGATGAGTCCAATTTCGCCGTTGAAGACATTTTGTTCAGGGTTATTCACCAGCTGCAAGACCTTATCCCCGATACGATATTTACGGTCGCCAAACAAGACTTCCTTGCTGCGATCGCTTTTTTTGGGATTGACGATGTCTTGCAATAAAGCGTTGAGCTGATCGATCCCGGCGGCACCGCGGTACATCGGCGCGAGCACCTGCATCGCGTTGCGATCGAACTTCTGGTTGGCCTTGGCGACCACCTGACCGACGACTTGCGCCAGCTGATTCGGCGGGCACAAGATGAAGCTGCGGTCTGGCTTAGGCTGTTGCCAATCTGCCGGGAGCTTACCGGCGTTGATCGCATGGGCAAACGGAATGATCGAACTTTGAGCCCCTTGGCGATGGATATGCGTCAGCTCTTGAGCCGGTAGCGTCTGTGAGCGCAACAGATCTGCGAAGACTTGGCCGGGGCCAACACTTGGCAGCTGGTCTTTATCTCCGACCAAGATCAAGCGGATTCCGGGATGCAAAGCAGTCAAGAGCGTGCGGAAAAGGTAGGTGTCCACCATCGACATCTCATCGACGATCAACAACCCGTCTGGCAGCTCCTTGGGTTCGTATTCATCCGCGTCGATCGTCAGCCCCAACAGCCGGTGAATCGTGCTTGCCGGCAGCCCGGTGGTTTCGGTCATCCGCTTGGCAGCCCGGCCTGTTGGCGCCGCCAGCATGATGGGAAAAGGTTCGTCGTCGCTGTAAGTGTTGATATCCAACGACAAGTCGTTGAGTTTTGCGTACGTCCGCACGATGCCGTTGACGACTGTCGTTTTACCGGTACCGGGACCCCCTGTCAGCAGAAAGATCCCGTTTTGCATCGCCGTCATCACCGCGTGACGTTGCGTGTCGTCGTATTTAATGCCGGCGGCTTTTTGAACGTCTTTCAAGGCCTTGGCGATCTTGGCTTCCGCCGGCGTGTCCAGATCTGCGCCTAATGCATGCAGGCGGTTGGCGATGGTGAATTCCGCATCATACAGGCGCTTGGGGTACACGCGCTGGTCTTCGGCGGCGATCTTGTTAGCATGGGCGAGCGCCACGATCGCATCTGCCACTTTACTTGGCGTGATCTCAGTATTGCGCGCACCTTCGAGCATGCCAATGGTACTGTCGAGCAGCACCGGCAGCTCGACATAGGTGTCGCCTTCGCCTTCCGTTTGGCTGAGCAAGGTTTCCATCGCGGCGCCTTGCAAGCGGATCGGGGCGTCTGGAGCGATGTTCATCTTCGCCGCAATCGCGTCAGCGCGCTTAAAGCCGATGCCGTCGACGTCTGCGATCAGCCGATACGGGTTTTCTTCGATGACCTGCAAGGCATCGGTGTCGTATAGCTGATAGATCTTGGCGGCCATGTTGGCGGTAAAGCCATAATCGTTCAACCCGATGATGACTTGTTCCATCCCCAAGTTGGCGCGCAGATTGGTGACTAAGGTCTCTTCCCGCTCGGCTTTGAGGTGCAACGGCGCCAGCACTTCTGGATCTTTGAGGATCTTATCAATCGCGGTCAGCCCCAAGGCGTCGACGATCCGCGTCGCCGTTTTGGTCCCGATGCCAGGGAACTTGTCCGAGCTCAAATAACCGACCAGGCCTTCTTTAGAGCTTGGCTTTTCGACTTGGTAGTTGTCTGCGGCAAACTGCTGGCCGTATTTGGGATGGTTGACGACCTTGCCGGTGAATTGGTAAACTTCATCTTCTTTGATATCGCCAAAAGAGCCGGTCACGACGATTTCAGGCTCCGTCCACTTGATGTTGGTGGCGGTGATCGTCACCAGCAAGATCTTGAAGAAGTTGTTGGGATTTTCAAAGAAGATGCTTTTTACGCGGCCGGTAACGGTCTGCGGTGCTTCAGTCATCTTGTTTCTCCGTATGGATGAGATACCCGGCGATGTCGCGCACTTGGTTGGCCTTCTTGTCGTAACTGTCCGGATCTAGGCGCTTGGCTTGGTCGAGATACTTGCTGCCGTCTTCGCCGGCGCCGGTGAGCGCCATGCCATAGGTGAAAAAGACTTGGGCGTTTTTGGTCCGCAGTTGTGGCTCGAGCATCTTGGCGGCTTCTTTGAACACGCCCATGCCGAGCAATAACTCTGCGGTCAACAACGCGGCGTCTTGGCGGTGCGGGGCGGCTTCATGCGCAGTGAGCGCAAACGCCAAAGCCTTTTGCGGCTTCTCGGCGCGCTGGTAACACAGCGCGATCATGTAAGTGGCATCTTGACCGAGCTGATCTTTTAGCGTCGTGAGCTGTTGAAAATATTGAATCGCCAGCTGCCAGTTCTCCTGGCGAAACTGCAACAAGCCGAAACTGTACACGAGTTCGTGGTCTTCTGGAAACAACCCGATGGCTTGCATCAACAGCTGCGTGGCTTCGTCATACGCTGAAATGGCGATCAGCATCGTGGCCAAGGTCGCGTAGCGCTTGGAATCTTTGGGATTTTCATCGATCGCCGCGACGGCGGCGTGGATCGCACCATCGTGGTCGCCTTGATTGAATTGGGTAATCATGTTTTGTTTTGCCATTGTTGCTCCTCTAATCTGTTTAAATCGTGTCTGTCGGATCGAGTTTTTTCGTCATGAACTCAGTATCGTTCCATTTGACCAGCTTGAACGGTAGCTTCGGGCCATGCGCTTCCAGGATCGTGACGCTGCTGTTGGTCAAGCCGCCGTCTTTGCGCATGTCTGCGATCGGTGTTCCCAGCAGGCTTTGGATCAAGGCGACCAGTGCCGCGCCGTGGCTGACGAAAAGCAGATTGGCGTGCCCGGTGTGGTCTTGTTGCACCGCGTCTAACACCACGGGTTGCATCCGCGCGATCAGCTCGGGAAAACTTTCCCCGTCGATGGCACTAGGGTCATAGTCGCCGGGTGCCGCGCGAAACGCATGCAACTCGTGTGGGTATTTCTTGGCCACGTCGCTGAACTTCATGCCTTCCATCTTGCCTAAGTTGAACTCACGCATCCCCACCGTCGTCGTTGTTGGGATCTTCTGATCAAGATCTGCAAGTAGCGTCTTGGCGGTGTTTTGCGCGCGCGGCAGCGGGCTGATGTAACAATGGGCAAATCGAGTGCCGTGTAAGTATGCTGCGAGCTGATGGATCTGCTCATAGCTTTCTGGTAATAGCGGCGAATCGCCGTTAGCGCCTTGATAACGCCCTTCCAGATTCCATTGTGTCTTGCCATGCCTAACAAAATATAATCGCGTCAACGTGTGATCCCCCTTGAATGTTACTTCCTATTATCGCGATTTTGCCGCGTCAATTCAACCGGCCTGCGATATAATCGAGACAATGAGAACTGGAGGCCTTTACAATGGAAGATTTCACCTTTTATAATCCCACCGAGATCCGCTTCGGTGATCATATCGATGCCGAGCTGGCAACCACGTTGAAAAAATTCGGCACCCGCGTGTTGCTCGTTTACGGCGGCCAATCGATCCATCGCTCGGGGCTTTATGACCGAGTACAAAAACTGCTCGCGGGCTTTGATGTTGTCGAACTCGCTGGTGTCGAACCTAACCCCAAAATCGCCTCGGTGCGAGCCGGCCAACAACTCGCGCATGACCGCGACGTCATTTTGGCCGTCGGTGGCGGTTCGGTCGTCGACTGTGCCAAAGTAATCGCGATGGCAGCCCACTACGACGGCGACCCGTGGTCTTTGGTGGTCGATCGCAAGCTCGCCGCCAAACAAGCCATGTTGCCGCTGGTGGATATCTTGACGCTGGCGGCGACCGGCACCGAGATGAACATCAACGCCGTGATCTCAGACCCAGATCAACACCTCAAGCTCGGCGCGCGCTGTCCCCACGGGCCGGCGGTGTCGTTTCTCGATCCCCGCTTGACCACCACGGTGCCGGCATCACAAACCGCCGCCGGGTCCATGGATATTTTCAGCCACCTCTGCGAACAATACTTCGACCGCGCGACGCCTAACGACGCATCTGCCGGTATGATCGAAGGCCTGATGCGCACGGTAATTACCTGGGCGCCGGTCGCCATCACCCATCCCGATAACCTAGACGCCCGGCGTAACTTGATGTGGACGGCAACCGCCGCGCTGAACGGTTTCGTCGGCGCCGGCACCGGTTCCAGCTGGTCTTGCCACGCGATGGAACACCAACTGTCTGCGGTTTATGACGTCACCCACGGCGTCGGGTTGGGTATCTTGACGCCGCGCTGGATGCAGTATTGTCTCGATCACGACGCCAGCACCCGCGCGCAATTCCAGCGCTTCGGCCACCGGGTCTGGGATCTGCCTGCCAATGCCGATCCACAGGCGGCCATCGACGCCACTTATGCCTGGATCAACAACCTGGGCTTTGGCATGACGCTTCCAGCGATTGGGATCAAAGACGACTCGCATTTTGCCGAGATGGCCGCCCGTGCTGCCGCTCACGGCTTGACCAACGCGTATGTGCCGCTGGATCAAGCAGCCGTCACTTCGATCTACCAGGCTTCAATGACCCTCGGCACCAACTAAACCAAAAAAGATGTGATCGACTCCGCAACTTGCGAGGTCGATCACATCTTTTTTACGCCTTGGCCAACAATCTCAGCGGCTTGCGACTCCCGTACAAAATCACGACCGTCGCGGCCAGATAGATCATCACCCAAAACAGCGACCCTGCCAGCAGCATTGACTGTGTCGCCACCGGGGTCCCGCTCGTGCCGTGGATGGCAACGGCGATGAAATCCAGGCTGAAGTGAAAACTCATTGGCGCCAACAGACTGCCGCTGCGCAGATACAGTGCGGCCAGCATCATTCCCATGGCCGCGGCCTGCAGGTTCTGCATCAAGGTCATGAACGCGCCTTGATGCGTGAGGTTGATCAGGTGTAAGCCGCCGAAAAGTAAACCAGAAACGATGATCGCCGGCCACATCCCCCAATGCTTGCGCAACTGGGCAAACACGATGCCGCGAAACATGACCTCTTCTGTCGCCGCGGCAACGATCCCGACGACGATCCCATTGACCACGCGCATACCACCGGCGACTTTCCAGGTCACTACCGCGATCACGAGCCAAAACAGCAACAGCAGAATGGACGTGACCCACTTCAGCGGTGTGACGTGCAGTTTTTGATGTACCAGCCAGCGATTCACACCTAAGATCAGGAGCAATTCCAGGCCTTTGTAAATCAGCAGGTGTGGAGCGTACGCCAGCTGCAAGAGCCGCGTCCCGTAGCCGATGACGTATTCGCCGACGAGAATCATTAGCCCCAACAAAATGACGAGGCGAATTCCCCAGTTGAGTTTGTGCATGTTATCCTCCGATATTGCCGCGCTGTGGTAACAGATTTTTCGTGTACGCCAAGGCAAACAGGCCAAGGTTGAGTAGCACCAACGCCCAAGATGCGGCGTGCCCGAGTGGTTGTCCACCGAGCAAAACAGTGGCGATCATGACGCCCCAGGCCAACAACCACCAGGCCGCCGTGCGGTCATGCCGCAGACTGATCAAACTGCCGCAAGCAAGGACGACAAGCCCCGCCAACAGCCAAACCATGCTGATGATGTGATTGTCCCCTCGGCTGATTATGACACCCCCCAGACCGACAATCAAAACAAAACTCAGGCAGCCCATCCCCATGCGCTGCTTCGTTCGTCTGCTGAGACGGTTGAAATCAAATCCGCGAAAAAACCAGGTCCCGACCAGCATCGCCGGAACGATCAACAGGCCATCGAAGTCATCGATCCGCCACCGCATCGGTTGGCGAAACAACCCTTGCAAAAAGAAAAACGCGGCAAAAAGATTCACCCACGGCCACGCCAAGCCAAGATACTGGGTAAAACGCTGGTGCGGCAACTCTTTGAGGATTGCATCTGCGGCGGTCTGCGGATCGTTGCCAAAATGACGCTTGGCTGACTGGCCCGAATCGATTGCAATCGTAACGCCATCTAGGATGTCTGCGATGACATCTTCGATGGCTTCAGGATCCTTCGTGAAATCTGAACGCAGATATCCGACCAGTGTTTGCAGATACACGCGATCGATCCCCTTGATTGCCGCCAATTTTTCATCGTTGCGCGTTTTCATCGCAATCCTCCATCAAATCACCCATCGCCCCAACGAGCTGCAACCAACTCGGCACAAAATCTGCGATCGCCTGTTCCCCAGCAGGCGTCAAACGATAATATTTGCGATCCGGTCCCGTCTTGGAACGATGCCTGGTCGCACTGATTAGTTGCCGTTTTTGCATCTTCAGCAACAACGGATAGACGGTGCCTTCGGGAATCGCCCCGAAGCCACGTGTTTCAAATTGTTTGCAGATGGCATAGCCATAGGTTTCGCCTTGGGCAATGATCATCAACAACGCACCTTCGAGTGTTCCCTTCAACAACTGACTGGGAATTTTTGTCATCGACTCACCTACCTTGCAAAGCAAAGTATACAGGTGGATATGTTGCTTTGCAAGGTAGTGCAAGATAAAAAACAGACGCGGCCGGCTGGCCGCGTCTGTAATCAAAGGTTCACGTGGAAATTCCGGCCCGCGTGTGCGGGAAATATACTTAACAAATCCCAGTCTGACGGCATCCTCAATCTGCCAATCACCTAAATTTGATTAACTTGCCTAAACCACTACCTGTATTTCTGCCGTCATCATCTCATAAGCAGGCATCGAAAAACTACCCACTGTACGCAATAAAAAACGCCTGTCGTGAAGACCAGGCGCATCTCTAATTTATACGTACTGCAAAACCTTGGCGTCGTTGTATGCCACGTCGATGGTGCCACCGCCGTAACACTCGTCGCCGTTATACACGACAACGGCTTGCCCTGGCGTGATGGCCCGAACAGGCTCGTCGAAGACCACCTTGGCCTTGCCACCGTCTTGCATGGTGACGGTCACGCCAACGTCGGCTTGACGATAGCGGAACTTGGCGGTGCAGTGGAACTCGTCTGCCGGTGCAGCACCGGTGAAGAAGTTCATGTCGCTGGCATCAAGGCTGGTTGCCATCAAGTGGGGGTTGTTGAAGCCTTGGCCGACATACAAGACGTTTTTGCTGAGGTCTTTACCAACCACGAACCATGGCTCGGAATTCTCGGAGTTACCACCGATGCCAAGCCCGGAGCGCTGACCGATGGTGTAATACATCAACCCGTCATGCGTCCCCTTCTCAACGCCGTCGACTGTCATCATCTTACCAGGCTGGGCCGGCAGATAAGTCGATAGGAACTGCTTGAAGTTCCGCTCACCGATGAAGCAGATCCCGGTAGAATCCTTCTTCTTGGCAGTTGCGAGGCCGTACTCCGCAGCGATCGCACGGACCTCAGGCTTTTGCAGATGACCGATTGGGAACATTGCCTTCTTCAGCTGTGCTTGGGAAAGCTGGCTGAGGAAGTAGGTCTGGTCCTTGTTGCCATCCGCGCCGCGCAACATGTGCACGATACCGTTTTCGTCGGTCGTCGTCTGTGCGTAATGCCCCATAGCGATGTAATCCGCGTCAAGCTCTTCCGCATAATCGAGGAAGGCCTTGAACTTAACTTCCTTATTACACATTACATCTGGATTCGGCGTACGGCCGGCCTTATATTCATCCAGAAAATATTGGAAGACCCGATCCCAATATTCCTTCTCGAAGTTGATCGAGTAATAAGGAATGCCGATCTCGCTGGCGACCTTCGCGACGTCTTCGTAATCTTCCGTCGCGGTGCAGACGCCATATTCGTCGGTGTCGTCCCAGTTTTTCATGAAGACGCCAACGACATCATAACCCTGTTGCTTGAGGAGCAAGGCGGTGACGCTTGAGTCGACCCCGCCTGACATCCCGACGACAACGCGAGTATTACTGTTGTCCATAGTTGAACCACCATCATTTCATTAGATTGCTGAAAGCATTGATTTGAAGGTCAAGATTCCAGTCACAACATTATAGCAATAATTGTGGCGCTTGACAAAAAGTAAGCTGGCCTGTAAGCAACACCCGTAATCCAATTGTCATTGTGGTAAGATAATTTTTTCGTTATACTTACCCACGGGGAGTTGTGTAACACCAGCGCCTTAGATAGATAGGGCCTGGAGGTTACTGTCGTGTTAGGATTTGCGATCAGCGTATCATTTCTGACAACATTATTATTGTGTATTTTTTTATCCCTTGGCGTCACTTCCCTGATGTACTGGATACAAGAACGGGCGATCTCACCTTTTGTTGTTACTCATCGCAAGGGCATCATTCGCACGGCCGGGTTGGTCTATCTGGCGGTGTTATATCTCACTCAAGGCGCACTGTATCGCCTCAACCCGACAATGAGCCTGGTCGGCTGGCACTGGGCGTTTTTGAATCTGATGTTGATCAGCCTCTATGTCATCGCGGTTCGCATCGGTGATTGGATTACCGTGAGCATCCAAGAACTCTGTTGCGCGGTATACCTGGGTATTTATGCCCAACCACTCACGCCGATTGTCATCATCATCTGGCTGGTTTGGGTGCTGGTGTTATCTGGGCTGATTGTTTTTCGCCAGTCGATGCAAGTACACCGCTACTGGGATTATCTTGGGATCGTCGTGCTCGGATTGTCTGGTATCGTTGGGATCTACGTCTCGCGCCCGCGGACGTTTGATGCTTGGTGGTGGGTACGCGACGTCGGTGCGTTTTTGATCTTAGGGGTGATTGTGGCAGAATATAACCGCCTGACTGCCCGAACAGATGCGCAGACCGCGACGTTGCAGCGGGTTTCAGCCTATGAACAGATGACGCGCGAAACCATGTTTGTTCACGATCAAACCACGCTGTCGCAGATGTTGAATGAAGCCAAAAGCCAACATCAACAGTTGACGATCGCCGCGCTTGACGTCGATCGCTTCGGTGAGTTCAACCAACGTTATGGGTATCTCGCCGGCAACATCGCGATGGTCGCCATCACCGATCGCCTTCGCCAATTGCTGGCCGAGTTCGACTTCAAAGTCCGCTTATTCCGCTCCGGTGGTGAAGAGTTCACCGTCGCCTTGCTGGGGGCAGATGCCGACCAGGCCAACCAAGCGATCAACGATTGTCTTGAAAGCGTGCGCCGACAGCCGTTTCCCGTCGATGGTAAACAGGTGGCGATGACGCTGTCGGCCGGCGTAACTGCCGTCCATGACACTGATCAAAGCATCAATGAAGTCTACAAGCGTGCCGACGATCGCCTCCGGATCAGCAAGCAACACGGCCGCGATCAGCTGCAAAGCGATACCTCCCCGGCAACGATTGCCGCCGTTCCCCAGCTGACCTATTTTGCGCAACCGATCGAGCTGGTTACCGACTCCGGCGTGGAACAATGGGGAGCAGAGCTCTTACTGCGAGAATTCAATGCCGCAACAAACCGCTGGCAACTGCCGGCGAAGTTTGATATCCATGTGGAAAAGCAGATCGCATTGATGACCGAGATCATCAATCGCAGTAAGCTCAGGTGTATGACGATCAACCTCACCCTCGCGCAGTTTTCCGATGTCAACACCGCCAGCGCGTTGGCAGGTTTTGCCACTGCCGACTATGGCCCGGCCGGGTTGATCGTCGAGATCATTGAAGTGCCTGACCTCAGCACGATCCGCCGCGTCACCGCCATTTATCGAGACGCCGGCATCCGCGTGTTCATCGACGATGTTGGTTCAGATAATACCTATGAGCTCGTGTGTCAGATCCTGCCCTACATCGACGGCATCAAGTTCGCCATGCAAAACCTGCGCCAGCATGAATCCCTCAAGCGCATCCGCGAGCGTGTCACCTTCTGGGTCAACGTCGCTAAGCGCGAAGCAAACCTCGATTTCATTCTCGAAGGCGTCGAAGACGAAGATGACGTCAAGTTTGCCAGAACCTTAGGCATCGATTATTTCCAAGGTTATTACTTTGGTAAGCCAAGCCTTCCTGAAGCATAGCGTCTTGCATGCAAAAAGCCTTTCGCAACAATTTGCGGAAGGCTTTTTTTGATTACGCGTCTTGCAAGACCTGACGATCAATCAACTCTTTGACGATGTAGTTATACTGCTCGACATTGTCGGCGGTTTTATCCGTCTTGAAGATGTTGAGCGCCTTAAGGCCGTTGCCGGTGGTCACGCTCATTTGAAAAGCAGACAGGTCTGCTTTGAACGTGATGCGCAGCTTGTTGGCGGCGGTGAACGGCGACTTGGGATCCAGCGAACGCTCCAGCTGGAAGTTACCGTTTTTGGTCTTAACGAATCCTAGATCCATCAAGGTGTACCGCTTCACCTGCGGACTGATCGCGTATGTCTTCGGGTCGCCCAACGCGGCCCCGGTAGTTGCTAATGCCATGTTATCCCCTCCGTCAATGAATTAACTTCAGTTTAACACGCAAGCGCTCACTTGGCACGCGCCAGCAAGCGCTTGGCGATCCGGATCAACGCCTGGGCGAACGCATCGATGTCAGCTTCTGTCGTGTTGCGGCCGAAGCTGATGCGGATGCTTTCGCTAATCCGCGGTGAATCTTCCCCAAACATCGCAATCAAAACGTGTGATGGTTCCAAGGAGCCTGCGGTACAAGCCGAACCACCGGAAACGGCAAATCCGGCCAGATCGAGGTTCGTCTGGAGGGCGTAGGTCGACAGGCCATGCAGCCACAAATTGAACACATGGTTCGGGTTGTCGGCTTTGATACTGCCGTTGACGTCATAGGCGATACCAGCATCATCCAGCGCCGTCATGATCTGGTGCTTGAAAGCGAGATAATGTGCCTGGCGTGCGGCTTTGACCTCAGGCGTCAACAGCGACACCGCCTTGGCAAAACCAGCGATACCGGCGACGTTTTCCGTACCGGCCCGACGCTTTTTCTCCTGCTCGCCGCCCAGCAAGAACGGCTTGATCATGAGATCCGCGTTCCGATACAAGAACCCGACGCCCTTGGGCCCGTTGATCTTGTGGGCAGACGTCGACAACAAATCGACATGGAGCGCCTTAACATCAATGTCTAACAGGCCATAGGTCTGTGTGGCGTCGGTGTGGAAAACGGCTTGGTGGTCGCGCAGACGGTCACCAATGGCGGCGATTGGCATGCGCGAACCGACCTCGTTGTTGCCCATCATGATCGACACCAAGATGGTCTGGTCGTCGAGCGCGGCGTCAAAATCATCGAGGCTGATCTCACCGTTGGCATCGACGGGCAGATAGGTCACCGTGAAGCCTTCTGCTTCTAGTTGCTTCATCGACTGCATGACGCTGGGATGCTCGATGGCGGTGGTGATAATATGCTTGCCGCGGTCAGCGCGTTCATGGGCGGTCATGCGAATGGCGGTGTTGTTACTTTCAGTCGCGCCACTGGTGAAAATGATCTCATCTGGCTTGGCGTTGATCGACTCCGCGATCGTCTTGCGGCTGGCGTCTAACACGGTGTGGGCGGTACGCCCAAACCAATGCGTCGAGCTGGCGTTGCCAAAATCGTTTTGCATCTGCGCGGTCATCTCCGCGATGACTTCTGGCGCCATCGGGGTCGTAGCGGCATTATCAAGATAAACGTGTTGCATGATGTTGCACTCCTTTTTGCATTAAGCGAGCTGGTGTAAATAAGCCAAAAGCATTTGTGCAGAGCGTTTGCCGGCATCGATGATGAATTCATCGAAGGACTGGCCGGCGTTTTCGTCGCCGACGTCGCTCATCGCCCGGATGACCACGAAAGGCACGCCAAATTGCGTGGCGACTTGTCCGATCGCGGCGCCTTCCATTTCGGCGGCCAAAGCCTGCGGATAGATGCTTAAGATCTTCTTGGTGGCGTCGGCGCTGGCGATGAATTGATCGCCAGAAACGATCAGCCCGACCTTGGTTTGCAGATCCACGCTGTGCGCGGCCGTGGCGATAGCTTGAACCAAATCAGCGTCTGCGGTGAATTGTTGGGGTTGTTGCGGCAGTTGGCCAAGCGCGTAGCCAAAGGCCGTGGCGTCAGCATCGTGGTAAGCCACGGCGTTGGAGATCACGACGTCGCCAACATGCAGGCCGCTGCCGATACCGCCGGCAGAACCGGTGTTGATCACAACGTCTGGCGAGAATTTCTCAAGCATGATCGCGCAGGTCATCCCCATCTGCACTTTCCCGATGCCAGATTCGACCAAGACCACCGCGACATTGTCGATGGTGCCTCGATAATAAATTTGGTTGGCAACCACGGTTTCTTGTTTGCCTTCCAGCTTCGCGAGCAAGGCCCGCAGTTCTTCTTCCATTGCGCAGATAACGCCGATTGTCATGATAAAACTCCTTTTCTCTGTCAAAAATCTCAATAACCAGTGTACGCTTATTTTGCGTAAGCGGCAATCACACAAGGAACAAAACCAGGCCGACCACGATGATCAACACGATTACGATGCCGATCGCCCAGTTCAACTTTTTCTTCATGCTATTTACTTTCTTATAAGTACGCTCGTCAAATTCAGTGCCGACTTTGGGCCGCTTGGCCTTGCGCTGATCGCGTGCGTATTCGCGCTCAACATCTTGCCGCTTGCGATCGCGCTGTTCAGATTCCTGTGCGGCGGCTTGTTGCGCCTGTCGATACGCCTTGCGCGTCTTAGGCTCTTCTTCTGCCATCGCCTTCACCTCCTAGATTTGCCCACAAGGCCAGACCCAACACCGTTTTGGCGTCACAAATGACGCCGGCGGCTTGTTGGACCTGTGCTTGGGCCAAGCTCAGCCACTCACCGACGACGGCCTCGCCATCGTCTTGCGGGCGCTTGTGAGACACTGGCGCCAAGCCCTCTGCCACAAACAAGTGACACTGGGCATCAGAAAATCCCGCCGCCTGATAAAAAGTGCTCAGCGGCCGCCAGTTGGTCGCCTGCAGCCCGGCTTCTTCGTTCAACTCGCGCTTGGCCGTGGCCAGCGGTTTCTCACCCACTTCGATCCGCCCGGCGATCAGCTCCAAGGTCTCTTGACCAAGCGGTGCGCGCCACTGCCGCACAAACAGCGCCCGCTGCGCTTTATCCAACGCCAACACGCCTGCAGAGCCGGTCGTGTGCACGACCTCGCGCAACGCGGTGCGACCGTCGGCCAAGCGGACCGTCTGGCGTTTAAGCGTCAAGATCTTGCCGGTGTACAGGGTTTCTTCAGATACGAAAGTTTCTTTTGCCACGTCTTGTCGTCCTTTTTTCTTCTGATTACTTTACCCATGATACCAATGCCTCGTCATCATGCAAAGGACTTAACGAATTCTTGATTAATCTCCACCCCAAGGCGGATATTGCCATAGGGATTATATGGTAAACTGGTGGCATACACCGAATAGGAAGTGAACCAGGTGAAAAAAACAAACCAACGTATCCGCTGGTGGCGGGTTCTTGTCTGGGGCATCGGCGGCTTTGCCGTCGGGATGCTCTTACAACACATTGGAATTGCGATTTTTGTGGGTATCGTCTTTGCCTTTGCGCGCTTCATCGGCGAGCTTTCTCGGCCGCGCCCGGCGCAAACCGAAACGACCCCACCACTGAAGCCGGACATGGCGGCACACTATCAAGCTTCCGGATTGGACGAACAAGAAGTCGCTTTGTTCCGCGAGACCATGGACAACGTCGCCGATCAGATTCAGACATTCGAAGCGGTCATCGACCGCGTCCCGAAGCTCAAGGCGATTGCGAGCAACCAGGATCTCGTCGCGGTATTGCACGCCTATTTCAAAGCGATCGTGCAGGCGCCTAAACAGATGAGCGCTGCCGGCCATTTTATTTACGAGCAGCTCCCTAATCTGGTCCGTATCGTCCAGAAATACGAGGCCATCGATCACCACGAAGTCAAAACCGAAGATACTTATGCGGTGTTGACCACGGCGGCGAACACGACCGCAGATTTGGCCGAAGCGATCCGCCAAGATTACGCGAACTTCGTTGAAGCCGACATCGATTCTCTAGAAGCCGACATCAACCTTGCCAAAAAACAGATTCCAGAAGCCACACAGACCTTAAACCGGCGTGTCGATCTTTCTGGCGTTACCGAAAAAGAAAAGCAACACAGCCGCTGACGCTTGGTTGCGCGATCAAAGGAGCAGCAATTATGAGTGAAGACCAACAACAATCTCAAACCGAACCTAATCTTGTCAATGATCTACTGGCGAACCCTTTTGGCGATGCCGCAAAGCCCGTCGCCCAAAAGGCGCAGGAACCAGACGCCCCTTCTAACAACTTGACCCCGGAACAAGAGGCCCAAGCCAAGCAGCTCGCAGAACAGATCGACGTCAAGTCACAAGAAGCGGTCATGAGCTACGGCGCCAATGCCCAAAAGCAGCTCGGCCAGTTCTCCCAGACCATGCTTAACCAAGTGCAAAGCCAAGACACTGGGGCCGTGGGCGACGCCTTGACCAGCTTGATGGCGCGATTGAACGAAGCCAATCCCGACGAGTTGCGGGCAGAAGACAGCAACATTTTCAAGAAGCTGTTTGGCAAGGTCCGCCGGTCGATTTTTGAAATTACCGCCAAATACCAAAAAATTGGCGCCCAGATCGACAGTATCGCCTCGCGTCTCGAAAAAGAACAACAAGGCTTGTTGACGGACAACAAGATGCTCGAAGAACTCTACGCGCAAAACAAGGCCTACTTCGATGCCTTGAACATCTACATCGCCGCCGCCAAGATGAAGCTACAAGAACTCGAAAGCACCACGATCCCCGAAGCCTTGAGCAAGGCTCAGACCTCAGGCGACCAGATGCAGGTCCAAGAAGTCAACGACCTCAAGCAGTTCCAATCCCGCTTGGAAAAGCGCGCGTATGACTTGGAGCTCGCCCGTCAGATCACCTTACAACAGGCCCCACAGATCCGCCTGATTCAAAACACCAACCAGGCGCTGGCCGAGAAGATCCAAGCCTCGATCAACACCGCCATCCCGCTGTGGAAGAACCAAGTCGCCATCGCGCTGACGCTGTTGCGGCAAAAAGACGCCGTCACCGCCCAGCGTCAGGTGTCCGAAACCACCAACGACTTGTTGAAGAAGAACTCAGAGATGCTCAAGATCTCCGCTGTCGAAACCGCCAAGGAAAACGAACGCGGGGTCGTCGACATCGAAACCCTCACTCAGACGCAAAACGACCTGGTGGACACCTTACAGCAGACCTTACAGATTCAACAAGAAGGCCGCTCCAAGCGCCAAGCCGCGGAACAAGAGCTTTCCAACATGGAAAACGAACTCAAGAATCACCTGCTCGACTATACCCAAGGCAAGATGTAACCACAAAACAAGGCCAGTTCCCAGGCATCCGAAAATTCCGGATGCCTGGAAACTGGCCTTGTTTGGGTTCGCTCAGCTTTCTTCTGACAAAACTGGTTGCAATTCAGCGACGCGCAGCTTCAGTTGCGGCAAGATCGCGTAACTGCGCGCAACTTGGCGGACTTCTTGCAAAAGCCGCTGCCTACGCCACCAAGTTTGCCAATGCGTTCGCCATGATGGCTGCGAGGTGGTAATGACACGCTCAGAATACGTCAGCGACGTGCACTGGCTGGACAGGCGTTGCAGGCGATAGCTGATCTCACATGTCTCACCGGCTTTCGTCATTTCGAACGCGAAGTGCCTGCCAGGTTCGCAGGTTAAGATCTTGATGCCGATCGCCGGATTCGTTTTTCGATAAGTATAGCCGGGCAAACGGTGTAGCGACACGTTTTTACCGGTTGCGGCTTGGATATCCAGCTGGTGCAACTCCACTAAGCGGGCAAAGTAGAACATCTGCGGTGCCTTAATCGCGATCGTGATCTGCATGGCGAGAACCTCCTGTTTGGGTTATCTTAAGCATAGCGAATTACTGGTGGGCTGAGCAACTTTGACGCTCGCCAGCACACGCAAAAAGGCCGTATCAACCCGCAAGCTAGATACGACCTTTTTTCATGCAGCGCGTCGTTGTTTCAACATGCGGTATGTCGTCAGCCCAAACGCGATCACACACAACCCGATCGCGACGTAAAACGCGACGCGCATCCCCGAGATGAACAACGCGTCGTTGCCGGTCGGATAAGTCGTCATTTTTCGGCCTGCCGTGTGGCTCATTGAAGCAAACAACGTCGTGGTGGCCGCAGAGATACCAACCACCATGCCGAGATTGCGCGCCAACGCGTTCAAGCCGCCGGCGATACCCAGATCATCTGCCGCCACCGCCGACATGATGATCGTGTTGTTGGGCGACTGGAACACCCCGTTGCCAAAACCATTGATCGCGATCACCAACAAGATCATGACTAAACCGGAGTGCAAATGCCAAACGGTATAACCTAACTGTGCGAGCAAAATCGCCGCCAGACCCACCAACGTCAACACATACGGCCCAATTTTATCCGCCAGGCTCCCAGACAACGGCGCGATGACGACCTGCACGATCGGGAAGATCATCATCAGATACCCGGCATGCGTGGCAGAAAAACCGCGGGCATTTTCCAGATAAAACGGCGTGATGACATTGGAAAAGAAGTTCGTCACGAAAATCAAGAAGCCACACAGCAAGCTGATCGTGAATTCTTGATTGGTGAACAGTTTCAACGACACCAGCGGATTTGCCCGCTGCCGCTCGATCAGCAAAAACACCACGAAAGCGGCGATCGCCACCGCAAACAGCCCGAGGATCGCCGGCCTGGTGAAGCCCACTTCTTGGCCGAGCGAAATCGCCAGAAAAAACGGCACGATTGCGACCACATAGCTACCAAAGCCCGCCCAGTCGATCGGCTGATGGTTGACGCGGAGGTCTTTTGGCAAGACAAAGTGGCCGACGACCATTGTGGCGATGCCGATGGGAATGTTTATCCAGAAAATATAGCCCCAAGGCAAGACCCCGAGGATCAGACCCCCGATCCCGGGCCCGGCGATCGAACCCACCGCAACAAACGATCCGATCAGCCCCAATGCCTTGCCGCGCTCGTTTTGCGGGAAGATCTCTGTGATGATGCCGTTGTTGTTGGCCATGGTCATCGAAGCCCCCAGCGCTTGTAAGACACGCGCAAACAGCAACAAGTAAAAGCTATGATTGAAGCCGGCCAAGAGCGACCCCACTGTGAACAGACCCGTACCCAGCCGGAAGATCCGGATCTTGCCCAGCGTGTCTCCGAGCTTGCCCATCAACAACAGCAGCGCACAGATGACGATCAGGTAGATGGAAACCACCCATTCCGCTTGGTTCATGGGCACATGCAGGTCTTTGGACATCACCGGCAAGGCAATGTTGACGATCGACGCGTCGAGCGTCGACATGATGGTAAACATGCCCACGGCCGTGATGATCCACCAGCGATGCTTTTGCACGGTCGGATCGTCGACATAATTCTGCACAATAATTCCTCCCTTATGAAAATGGCTCCATTATTATACCCCTGCTTACAGAAATAATACAAAGCTTACGAAACCGATACCCTGTTAACGTCGTGTCTTTACATGGGCTTGCTACACTGGCGATAGCACCAGATCAAGGAGGATATACATGACAAAATGGTTAATCGGCCTCGTCGCCGTCATCGCCCTGGTGACCGGCGGGGTTTATACCCGGCTGACGTCAAAGCCTACGATCACCATCACTGGCGCAACGGCGGTCTACCCACTTCTGCACGCCGCCGCCCAGCAAGACCAAGCAGCCGCGATCAAACTCACGCGCACCGATTCGCAAACTGGCCTTAAACAAGTTGCAACCAAAAAGGTGACGATCGGCGCCAGCGACGTGTTTGACCCGACGGCTGGTCGCCTGGTCGACCATCAGATCGCCGTGGTCGGCATCGCGCCAGTCGCCAATCCTAAAGCCGGCGTTAAGGCGCTGACGACCCAGCAGCTACGCCAGATTTTTGCCAAGCAGATCACCAACTGGCGCCAAGTCGGCGGCAAGGACCTCGCCATCACCGTCGCCAGCCGGAAGACAGGTTCTGGAACGCTCGCCAACTTCCAGGCGCTGGCCTTGGATCACGCGACCCCCAAAGCCGACGTCACCCTCAAAACGACCGGCGCGATGCAACGTTACGTTCAAAACCACGCTGGCGCCATCGGGTTCTTGCCGTTCAACGCCGTCGAAAACGACCTCGTTGCCCTCACCCTAGACGGCATCCGCCCCACCGTCGCCAACGTCACCACCAATCGCTGGCAATTATGGGCATACGAGCACCTCTACACCAACGGCTCGCCGACCGCCACCACGGCTAAATTCATCCACATGATTCAGACCCAACCTGAACTTGTCAGCAAACACGGCTATATCCCCACCAAGGTCATGCAAGTCGCCCGCACCAAAGACGGGATGATCGAAGACACCCACAACTGACCAAATAAAAAGACCTTTGGCTGATCTGTTCGAACAGGTCAGTCAAAGGTCTTTTTGTCTGCGCAAGGCGCTACTTGATATGTAGTCGTCGTCGCAGTCCGGCAATGCGAGCGCCAAACAAATCGTCTGCCAGCCGCAACCGCAAGATCAAATAGGCATACACCGCCGCGCCGACGCCAGCGCCGGCCAGCAAGATCGGAATGGCGGTGATCTTGCGCACCCCGCCAAGCAGCCAATCACACCCACCGACGATGGCAGAAGCGATACCAAACATCACCAGCGCTGCGCCCAAAAGCTCTGAGATCTCAACCCCGAGACGCGACCAGTCGAGATCGTAACGCCGGTCTAAGGCGTTGAGCATCAAGATCACTGTCACCAAAAAGCCACAGCCTGTCGCCACCAACGGCCCGAAACTTTGCAGCCAATAAACCAGCGGCCACTGCAAGGCGATTTTGATAACCAAGCCGATCAGGAAATAGCCGATCGCCTGCCGATTTTGATACAACCCCTGCATCACGGCGGCAAGCACCGTGAACAGACCCAAGACGATGGCCACATAGGCGTTGAATTGGAGCATCATCACCCCAAGACGGTCATCATTGTAAAACAGCGCGTACAGCGGCCGAGCCACCGCGGACATGCCAAGCGCTGACGGCCACATGACTAAGAAAAACAATCGCAAGACGTTTTCGATCTGCCTAGCGACGCCTTTGCGATCGCCGCGCGTGAACGCCGCTGCCAGCAATGGGATCGCGGTGACCGCCATCGCCGAAGCCAGCGACACGACGATCATGATCAGCTTGTTGGTATTGAACGCGAACAAACCGTACAAATAGTCAGAGGTTTCTGCAGAGACACGATAGAAGTGGTTCAAAAACGCTGGAAAACTATATTGATCGAAAAATTGATACAACACGGTACCGGCATCTAAAATGATGAACGGCACAGACTGATGTAACACTTCGCTTAACAGTTTGCGGGTCGGTTCCGGCGTATCCAGCGTCACCCCGGCAAAATCCTTGTGCCGGCGCATGTATACCCCGATCAGGTACAGCAGCGCCAACACCGCCCCGACGAACGCGGCAAATGTCGACTGGGCGACCGCGTGGACATAATCACCGTTGCCAACACGCATGATCAAATACGTCACGCCCAACATGTAGATGACCCGCGCCAGCTGTTCCAACAATTGTGAGATCGCACTAGGCGCCATCTCGGCATAGCCTTGGAAGTACCCACGCAAGATACTCATCGGTGGGATCAGCAACAGCGGCCAGACCAGCGCGTGCAAGATCGGGATCATCCGCGTATCGACGTGACCATTTTGCAAAGCCAAAACCGGCGTCAACAGCCACAACGCGGCCGCAGACACCACGCCTAAGCCGATCATCAACAACATGCTACGGTGGAACAAGCGGTGCGCCGAGGCTTCTTGATCAGCCGCGAGATAATGCGCGACTTGCTTCGACACCGCGCTGGGGATCCCAGCCGTCGAGATGATCAAAAACAGACTGTAGATATTATATCCGCGCGCAAACAAGGTGTTTGCCGCCGCCCAGTGCGTGCCCATCCACATCACCCAAGGGATAACGTAGATTGCACCGAGGATCCGTGAGAAAATACTGCCTGCAGTCATCCACGCGGAACCGGTGACCAGCGCCTTTTGCGCTTGCTTATCGTCTGAAATCGCACACACCCCCAATGATAGAAACCATTATACGACGCCTGACGCCGGCCTGAAAGCCCCCACGCAAACTTAGGGGTTTCTTAACGGAAATTGGGTAAGGGTATCTATTGACCGGTCCTCCAAATGTTCCTTGTTTCCCCAGCAGACCAGTGAGACCAGCCGCAACCTTCTGATCCTAGAAGGTTGGATCTCCAATTCCAGTACATCGATGACTTGAACGGCCGGATACAAAACTACGGCCAATCCACAGGTCTGAACGGTTGAACGGCCACTTGGTGACAAGTGAAGCATGTCTAAGGTCGCTATCCGAAACGCGGTGCAACGCAAATGTAGGACAAGGGGTCCAAAGGTAATTCTGGTCGGCCCCGGCGATACATTCATGGTACACAGAGCTTTATGGGGCGTATTTAGCGATGTGGATAAGGCAGTCTGGGTGCGTGCCGGCAACGCCGGTGCGTGACCGGAATGCCTTATCCGCGATCGCGTTGCCCCAGAAAGCTCGACTAGGACAGAGCGAAGCAAGGCGGTTTAAGGCATGTGGATAAGACAGCTTGGGCGTGTGCTGGCAACGCCAGTGCATGACCGAGATGGCTTATACGTAATGCCGGTGCCTTGCGTAGCTCGACTAGGACAGAGCGAAGCAAGACGGTTTAAGGCATGTGGATAAGACAGCTTGGGCGTGTGCTGGCAACGCCAGTGCATGACCGAGATGGCTTATACGCGATGCCGGTGCCTTGCGTAGCTCGACTAGCAAAGGAAGAGCGCGCACGACAGTTGCAGGTACTTTTTGATGGCACGCCCGTCAAAATCGACCAGATCAGTATGCTTCTTTGAGTGCGCGTTCCGCCAAATAACACTTATTCGAAAAAACACAGCTAAAATTGCTTATTTGTGATGCCTATCATCCAAAGTCACGTTGCGGGAGCATAACGCGGCTTTGGCGTGTCTTCACGTCCGCTGTGCATAACAGAAGCCAAAACATCATTCATGACGTCGTGTTCCATAAATAACAGGAAACACAAACAGCCCTGCCCCATGATTCAAAAATCATGGACAGAGCTGTTTGTGTTAGCGGCTAAGCGCAGGTCTCAGCCGTTTTTCTAGTCTTCTTCTTCGACAACCGAAACATTTGCCGCCTGCGGGCCTCTTGGGCCTTCGACGATGACAAACTGAACGGTTTGCCCAGGAGTTAACGTCTTATACCCCCCACCGACGATGGCCGAGAAATGAACGAAAACATCCGGCTGGTCTGGGACTTCGATAAACCCGAAGCCTTTTTCTTCATTAAAGTTCTTTACGCGTCCTTCCATGGCTTAGCCCTCGAAGGCGAAATCAGTCGCCATGGTTTCAGGATAGTTAGCAGAGACGATCGCGGCACAACGCGCACAGAAATGTGGATAGTGCTCGTCGGCACCAACGTCGACCGTGGTCATGCGGCAACGGTCGCAGACCTCCCCTTCGGCGTGTTCAACCAGCAAGCGAACGCCATCAACATCTTGGGCTTCTGCAGGGGCATCTGCCAGGTCTTTGATCGTGAACTTGCTGGTGATCAACAACTGACCGAGGTTGGCATCCAAAGCTTCCAGCTGCTTGCGCAGGTTTTCGTCAGCGTAAACGGTGACGTGAGCTTCCAGAGACTTCCCGATCACCTTGGCGTCACGGGCAACTTCCAAGGCCTTTTGCACCTTTTCACGGAATTCCATGAACGCCGGCCACTTCGCCAGCAGGTCATCTTGGTTGGTGAAACCAAGAGCTTCTGGGAAGTCTGCCAATGCCGCGAAGTCGCGGTCTTGGTGTAACAATGGCCAGATCTCTTCAGCGGTGAAGGACAAGATCGGGGTCAACAACTTAACGATGTCGACTAGCGCCTTGTACATCACGGTTTGCATCCGGCGCCGGGCCACGCTCTTTTCGCCTTCGATGTAAACGACATCTTTGGCGAAATCGAGGTAAAAGGCACTCATGTCAACGGTCAAAAACGTGGTGATGGCCTTGACCACTGCGCTGAAATCATAGGCTTCGTAACCATCGCGTGCTGCCTTGACCACTTGAGCCAGACGCACCATCAGGTATTGATCGACAGAACCGAGTTCAGCGTAGGAGACGCGGTCGATCTTGTCGTCATAATCGCTGGTGTTGGCGAGCATGAAGCGCAGGGTATTACGAATCTTACGGTAGGTTTCACTGGTGTGGGCAAAATTGTCCATCGACACCTTCATGTCGGAGCTGGAGTCGACAGATGCGACCCACAACCGGATGATTTCGGCACCAAACTGCTTTTCAACGGTGTCAGGCACGATGGTGTTGCCCAGCGACTTAGACATCTTGCGGCCTTGGCCATCAAGCGTAAAGCCTTGAGACATGACTTGCTTGTATGGCGCCACGCCGTTATTGGCCACACTGGTGATCAAGGAGCTGTTGAACCAACCACGGTATTGATCGGAGCCTTCCATGTACATGTCGACCGGATAAGTGAGGTCGTCACGACGCCGGGCACAACCCGCCCAGCTCGAACCAGAATCAAACCAGACATCCATGATGTCGGTTTCCTTGGTGAACTTGCCGTGTGGTGAATGTTCGTTGGTGTAACCTTCTGGCAGCAAGTCCTTGGCTTCACGATCAAACCAAACGCTTGACCCGAATTGGCCGAACAAGTCGGCGACGTGATCGATCGTTTCTTTTTCGATGATCGGGGTGCCGTCTTCTGCATAGAAGATCGGTAGCGGCACGCCCCATGCGCGCTGGCGAGAGATGACCCAGTCGCCGCGATCACGGATCATGTTGTGCAGACGCGTCTGGCCCCATTCAGGGAAGAACTTCACTTGATCGATCGCGTCAAGAATGTCTTGGCGGAAGGATTCAACAGAAGCAAACCATTGCGTCGTCGCCCGATAGATGACAGGCTTTTTCGTCCGCCAGTCGTGCGGGTAACTATGGGTGAAGAAGTCGAGCTTCAACAAGGCGCCCTTTTCCGTCAAGGCCTTGGTGACCATGCGGTTGGCGTCATCGTAGAACACCCCTTCAAAACCTGGCGCGTCTTTGGTCATGTAGCCTTTGGCGTCGACGACGGAATAAACCGGCAGGCCGTACTTGATGCCGACCTTGTAGTCATCTTCACCATGCCCAGGAGCGGTGTGGACCAAACCAGTCCCGGCATCGAGGGTAACGTGATCCGCGTTCATCAACAAGCTGGTGCGATCGTACAGCGGATGTTGAGCGGTCATCTTGTCCAAGGCGGTCCCTGGGAAGGTCTTCAAGACTTCATAGTCTTGCCAGCCGATTTCTTCTGCGACCTTAGGCAACATCTCAGAAGCCACGACATACTTCTTACCATCAACGGCAACCTGCGCATATTCAAAGCGTGGGTTGACCGCGATCCCGAGGTTAGCCGGGATTGTCCAAGGCGTGGTGGTCCAAATGATGAAGGACGTGTCGCTATCCAACAAGTCTTTGCCATCGACGACCTTGAAGGCCACGTAGATCGATGGCGACTTCACATCATGGTATTCGACTTCAGCTTCCGCCAGCGTCGATTCAGAACTCCATGACCAATAAACTGGCTTCAAGCCGTGGTAGATATAGCCTTTTTCAGCCATCTTCCCAAAGACCCGGATTTCTTCGGCTTCAAATTCAGGTTGTAAGGTGATGTAAGGATGATCCCAGTCGCCCAACACGCCAAGCCGCTTGAAATCGGTGCGTTGCTTGTCGATTTCTTTCATGGCAAACTGCCGGCACATTTCGCGGTAGTCGACCATCGACATTTCCTTACGGCGGACGCCTTTTTTAGCCAGCTGTTGCTCGATTGGCAGGCCATGAGTATCCCAACCAGGAACGTAAGGCGCACGGAAGCCTGACATCGACTTGGAACGCACGATGATATCTTTGGTCACCTTGTTTAAGGCGTGACCCATGTGGATGTTCCCGTTGGCAAACGGAGGGCCATCGTGAAGCACGAAGGTCGGCTTGCCTTCGTTTAATTTTTGACGAGCTTCATAAACATGATTTTCATACCAGGCTTCTTGAAGCTTAGGTTCCTTGTTCGGTAACCCGGCGCGCATTTTGAATGGCGTCTTCCCTAAGTTCAGGGTTTCTTTGACTTTCATAATATCCTTCTTTCACGCATGACAGTGTTGCAAGCTTACTGAATGACCGTGATATCAAAAAAGACCCCGCCCTATATTAGGACGAGATCTTCGTGGTACCACCTAAGTTCGAAAGCAATGCTTTCCTCTAGACTCGTAACGGGAGTACCCGGCGCTGACTACCTATCGCCAGCGCAACTGACGGACTGATATTGCAAACCGTACCGTTCCCAAGCTTTCACCAACTCTTGGGTCGCTGCCACGGTGATCGGCTAACAACGCGTGTCCATGCGTTATTCTTCAGTGTCTGTATCGGTTGGTGCCGGTGCATCGGTGTCATCAGAATCAGATTCTTGAGGGAAAATGATCTCGGTATAACCCGGTTGCTCCGACTCATCATCAACAGCTTCTGTTGCTTCTGAGTTTACTGGCTCTTGGGCCGGCTTGTCAAGGTTAGATTCAGAATTTGCTGGATCTAATACGACAGAAGAGGCATCAGAGGTGGACAAAAGTTCTTTCCATTCTGGGCTCTTGACCACTTCCAGCTGGGATTCCAACATGACTTGCAGGCGCTGCCGGAAGACACGCGTCTGCCGCTTGAGATCTTCGGTTTCCACCGTGATCTTCTTGGCCTTTTCACTGGCATCACCGACAATGCGGTTGGCCTTGTCGGTCGAAGAAGTCAACAGGTCCTGCGCGTTCTTCTCAGCTTGTTGCTGAATCAGATCCGCCTCTTGCTCGGCATTGGTCTTGACCTTGTCCGCCGCCTCTTGGGCAACGATGATGCTTTGGTTCAAGGCATCTTTAAGATCGGTGAAGTACTTGACCTTCTCTTGGGCATCGTCGAGTTGCTTTTGCAAATCTTCGTTGTCCTTCAACAAAGCACTATAGTCCTTGATGATTTGGCTGAGAAAATCGTTCACCTGATCTTGATCGTATCCGCGCATGCGGACGTTGAATTCTTTGTTATGAATATCCAGTGGGCTCAATGCCATGTCACTGCCTCCTAATCACTGTTTACAGTTCGCGTAAAACCAATTACTTGTGGATCACACTGAATGCGACACGCAATTTGTCTTTCTTCGTGGTACCGAGCAACGACTCGACGCGCAAGCGGCCAAAACCGCGTACCGATAACATGTCGTGTTCCCCAATCTCAACATCCGGCCGGGTCGTTGTGGCAAAGTTCAGGCGCACTTTCTCGCCGTCGATCAGACTCTTGGCGCGCGTTCGAGAAACGTTGAACACGTGCGCGACCACCGCGTCTAAGCGCAACGACGGTACCGTGGTTTGCAACGGTTCCCAGTCATCTTCTGGATGAACGATCTCCGCAAGGTCGCTCGCTTCCAACCGCACCCCGATGCGTCCGATCTTGGTGACGTTGGTCTGCACCCAGTCGCTCATCGACGCGGCGACCACAACTTGCCACGTATCGCCGTCAGTGAGGATGTCGCCAAAAAGATCGCGATCGATGCCAGAATTGACCAGCGTGCCTAAGATGTGGCTGTGGTCGAGCGTTGCAAATTTTTCGGGGTACTTGATCGTCAACAGCACCAGCTCGTAGTCTGCGGCCGTTGGTTCGAAATAATCCGGCGCCACAAGCACTCGCTGCCGCTCGGCGTTAGGATACCCACCAAATGGCAAGACCTTCACGCCTTCGACACTGCCCGCCAAGACATCGGTGATATAAACCTGTCGCGGGTCTAAAAAAGCCGACAGAATGGGGCGGTATTCACTCGCCGCCTGGGCGATGGCTTCTTGCATCCGATCGATGAAAGGCGCCTCGCCTTTTCTAAAATGTTGATAAACGTTATCCATGCGTTTAACTGAACAATCAGCTCACAACGGCGAAAAAGATGATGTTAATGGCTTTTTGGAACAAGTAGATGACCCCAAACGCGAGCAACGGCGAAAAATCCATCCCGGCAATTGCCGGGATGAACCGGCGAAACCACGCCAGATACGGGTCGACGATGCGCCCTAACCATTGGCCCAAGCGGCTTTCATACGCCCCCGGGAACCACGACATCAACACGAATACGGCGATCGCCAGACTATAAGCATCGAGAACCCATGTCAACAGGCGCCATATCCAAAATATCAGCTGTTGTATCACCGACATCCTCCTATTCTGTCATTTGCAAGTCGAAGTCGTTACCGAGATTTTCAGCCAGCACCCCGTCGATCTTGAAGTTGGCCGGAGTCACCAGAAAAATCTGTTCCCCGACGCGCCGGATCTCACCATTAATGGCGAATACCAACCCGGTGAGAAAATCAACGATCCGCTTGGCAGCGTCGGTATCGATATGATCAAAATTGACCACGACCGCCTTGTTGCTCAGCAGGTTGCTCCCGACTTCTTTCGCATCGGAATAGATCCGTGGTTCATAGACAACGATCTTGGCTGTCTGTTCGTTCGGATTACTCATTGCAACCACCTTGTTTCCTCGAAACGTCTGCGTTTGCGGCTGGTCTGTGGCTGACTGGGCAGGTATCGCGACGCGCTTGCCCGGCTGAGTCGTTGATTCTGAAAGCGGTTCGTCCTCATCTTCTGCATCCATCGCAAAGAATTCTTTCATCTTGTTACCAAGTTTTTCTAATGCCATCGCGCATCCCTCCCTTCGTACATGGTTCGTCGAGTTTTGCTAAAGTGTCGTCGAGCTGCGCAGGACAGCGCGGTTGCATGTAAGTCGTTCCGGTCTCGCACCGGCGTTGCCGGCACGTGCCCAGACCGCCTTATCCACATGCCTAAACCCGTCCTGCTTCGCTCTGGTTTATCGTCGAGCTGCGCAGGACAACGGCATCGCGGATAAGTCGTCTCGGTCTCGCACCGGCGTTGCCGGCACGTGCCCAAGCCGTCTTATCCACATGCCTAAACCCGTCCTGCTTCGCTCTGGTTTACTGACGGCGGCGCTTGAAGAATGGCGGTTGATCGTCTCCAGCGTCGTCAGGGTCTTGCGACGGCTGGCTTTCGAAGATGTCGAACTCTGTCTTCTTAACGTTGTCAAAGTTACGATCGTTAGCCGGCTTATTTTCTTGGTGCTTAGCCGGTTCGCGACGCAGATCCCAGTTGCCAAACGGATCGTCGTTCTTTGGAGCACCTTGTGCCTTAGGCGCGTCAGTTTGTGCCTGAGCGGCCTGAGCACGCTTGGTGCGCTTGGCTGCTTCAGCACCGTCGATCCCGGTCGCCACAACGGTCACGACAACAGAATCGCCGAGGTCTTCGTTGATCGACGTCCCAAAGATGATGTTGACGTCATTGCTTGCCGCTTGGGCAACGATTTCAGAAGCGTCTTGCGCTTCGAACAAGGAAAGGTCTGGGCCACCGGTGATGTTCAACAGCACCTGCTTGGCCCCTGCAATCGACACTTCAAGCAGTGGCGAAGAAATCGCCTTCTTGGTCGCTTCGATCGTGCGGTTTTCACCGTTAGCAGTCCCGATTCCCATCAATGCAGACCCTTGGTTGGCCATAACGGTTTTGACATCAGCAAAGTCCAAGTTAACAAACCCTGGGCTGGTGATCAAATCAGAAATTCCTTGCACGCCTTGGCGTAAGACATTGTCTGCAGCATGGAAGGCTTCCATCATTGGCGTCTTCTTATCAACGATTTCGAGCAACCGATTGTTGGCAATGATTACCAAAGTGTCAACGTGCTCTTTAAGATTGGCGATACCTTCCGCGGCGTTTTTGGCACGGCGTGGCCCTTCAAAAGTGAATGGCCGTGTGACGACGCCAACGGTCAACGCCCCCATGTCCTTGGCGATTTTAGCGACCACCGGTGCCGCGCCAGTCCCAGTGCCGCCACCCATGCCGCAGGTGACGAAGATCATATCAGCGCCTTGCAAGGCCTGTTGGATTGCCTCTTCGCTTTCTTCAGCGGCCTTTTGCCCAATTTCAGGCGTTGCGCCGGCACCTAAACCGCGTGTCAACTTGTTGCCAAGTTGAATCTTGGTTTCAGCGTTTGAATTAGATAAGGCTTGCACATCGGTGTTGGCCGCGATGAACTCGACGCCTTTAACATCTTCTGCGATCATTCGGTTAACGGCGTTGCCACCGGCCCCGCCGACGCCAATCACCTTGATTGCGGCGCCTGTATCATTTTGTGCATCAAGTGAGAATTCCATTGTCGTTCCTCCTAGAGTTCGTGGTTATTCGAAGAAGTTACCGAAGAAGCGCCGCAGTGCACTTGGCTTCTTCTCAGCCGGTGAATCTTCCGCGACCGGTTCTTCTGCCGGTGCGGTTTCATGGGTAACCGGTATTGCTGGTGTTGGCTGCGCTACAGTCCCAGTCGGTAACACGCTACCAACCAGCAAATCGATATCCGTAAGGCCGCTGGCGTACTGAATCAAGCCCAACGCCTGTGTGAAGGCCGGATGCCGCAATCCCATTTCACCTGGGATATAGCGGCGTACCGGCGCCGAAAAAATATCTTGCGCCAAGTCAACAATGCCGGGAATTGCTGTCGTGCCACCGGTAATCACGATGCCACCAGGCAGATCCAAAGCGTTAGCCTGTTGCAACGCACCGTTGAGACGCTTAAAGATCTGTCCCAAACGCGCCTCGATAATTTCCGAAAGATATTTTTCGGAGATCATGACCGGCTCAGTTTTGCCCACCACGGTGACTGGGAAGGTTTCGTCCTCACTGGTTGCCAGCGAATCCGCGTTGCCATAATCCCGCTTCAACTTCTCAGCATCTTTGAACCCAGAGTTCAACACCACCGAGATGTCTTTGGTCACATATTCGCCGCCTTCTTGATCAACATAGGCGAACTTCAATTTGTGGTCGTGGATGACCGCAGCGGTACTTTGACCGCCACCGACATCGACCAACACCGTGCCAAAATCTTGTTCCCCGTCGCTCAAGGCAACTTGGGCAGAGGCCAGTGGGTTGATCACCACGTGGCGGATCGTCAACCCGGCCTTAGCCAGCGCCTTTTTGGTATTATGTAACACCGTCTTCGGCACCGTGAACAGGATCCCGTGCATCTCAAGCCGCACACCAATCATGCCACGCGGGTCTTTGATGTCGTCGAAGCCATCGACGATGAACTCGGTTGGTGAAAGCTGCAAGCTTTCACGCTCCGGGGGTAGGTTGCGCACCAACGCAGCGGCCGCAACGGCCTTCACGTCAGCATCTGTGATTTCTTTAGATGCATCTCCCACCGCGATCATGCCAGTGACAGATTCGATCTGCAACAGGTTCGCAGGCACGCCCACGACCACTGAATCAATCTTGATACTTGCTTTTTCTTCTGCTTGACTCACGGCTTGGCGGATTGCTTGCACCGCCTTGTCGATATCGACGATCACGCCACGGCTGAGACCGGCGGAACGCTGACTACCCACACCAATAATGTTCATCTGACCTTGAATATACTCGGCGACAATGACTTTTATTGAGGTGGTCCCGATATCAAGTCCAACGTAGATGTCTTGATTTCCCATGACGACGGAACCTCCTGGACTGGAATTAATTAACTGATTGAAAACGTAATACTGGTTTGATTTTACCACACAAAGCCTTGTCACCTCACTAAATCGAAGCAAAGATTAAGGATTTTGCGTGTTTACTTGTATGGGACGAAAAATGCGCCAACTTCTAAGTCAATTTTACCCTTCTTCGACACATCCGCCAACAGCTTCGGATAATACCGGATCTTTTGACCAACCGTCCGTGAATCCGCCACCACTAAGTTGCCATCGGCCATCGAGATCGTGATCTGGTATGGATTAGCCGCCCCACGCGTCGCTTTCACCTCAGACACCCCACGCCGGACCGCGGTGGGAAATTTGGCGACGGTTCGCGCCATCTTGAACGCCTCTTTGCGCGTGAAGCCGGTGAAGATCGGATAGGTGCTCTTGGGACTACTTGTTGCAGTCTTCAACACTTGCCCGCTGGCTAACAGCACATGATAGCTGCCGTGCTCTTGGATATAGCTGAGGCTAGCAAATTCATGTACCTGCAGCGTGATCTGGTTGAAAGCGTGAACGTGCACCGTCACGTTTTTGACCTGCGGCAGGGCTTTGGTGATCCGTTTTTCGACCCGGTTACGATGCAGCATCAAGTCGATCACGACCTGCGAATGGCCAAGCTTGCTGGCACTGATCACGTCTTGTGCCGGCAGGGTGTTTTCACCACGGACAGACAGCTCACCGACCTTGGATAACGGCGACACCATATACAGCATCAAGATGACGACGATGGCCAAGGGCGTCAGCAACAACGCGAGGTTGCGGCGCCGGCGATGTTGCCGCGTATGCGCCACCGTCGGCAATGGCAGATGCCTTTTGGGAGCGGCTTTTTCAGCATGTTTGGCCTGATAAGCCTCCCAAGGCGTCAATGGATCTTGTTTTTTGTCGGGCTTTGAAAACCACGCCATCATGTCACCTCGCTCTCTTCGTGGCAAAAAATCAGTGCTTGGCCGCGATCGCTTCTTGCATCAGCGCGATCAGCCGATCAGCGGCATCTGGTACCCCGAGTTGTTTGGCGGCGCGGGTCATTTCGACTAAACGCGCATCATCGTGCATCAAATCAACGACCTTGGTGGCAAACGTCGCATCAAGCTCGCTTTCCGGAATCACCAACGCCGCGCCGGCCTTGGCCAAGCTAGACGCATTGATGAACTGGTGGTTGCCCGTGACGTTCGGACTTGGAATCAAGATTGCCGGGATTCCCAGCGCTGTCAACTCCGCGATCGAAGTCGCCCCAGAGCGCCCGATCACCAGCGCGATGTCTGGTAAGATCGCTGGCATGTCGTCGACATAAGGGACGACGCGGACATTATCCGGCAACTCCCCGACTTCAGCCTGAATCGTGTCAAAATGCCGGCGGCCGGTGACAAACAGCGTCTGGAAGCGGGCCTTGGCGAATGCGGGCAACGCGTTGACAGCCGCCTGGTTGATCATCGGCGCGCCTCGTGACCCACCAAAAATCAACAGTGTCTGGCGCTTAGGATCTAACCCAAAGTCAGCCAAACGGTCGTTAGCCCGCAATCCCGCCACTTGTTGGGCGCGGGGGTTGCCGACTTTGGCGACTTTACTGGCAGGAAAACTTGATGCCACTTCGGGAAAAGCGATCCCGATCTTGTCAACATAGCGGGCCAAAAAGCGGTTCGTTACGCCAGCAACCGAATTCTGCTCGTGAATGACGGTCGGAATGTGCAACCGGGCGGCTTCGAACAAGATCGCACCAGAAACATAACCACCGGTGCCGACGACCACATCGGGCTTAAAGTCACGCAAGATCTTCTTGGCCTTGCGTAATCCGCTGATGAACTCAGTGACAGTTTTGACGTTTTCCAGACTGAGACTGCGCTTGAAACCTTGCAGCTCAATGGTGTTAAACGGGATCTTGGCGTTAGGGACGATGCGGCTTTCGAGCCCGCGCTTGGTGCCGATGTACAACACGTCATCTAGTAGGTCACGCTTTTGCAACTGCTCAAGTAAGGCCAGCGCCGGGTAGATGTGCCCCCCGGTGCCGCCACCAGAGACGATCACTCGCATCTTAGACTTCCTCGCTTTCTGCCAGTTGCTTGATCGCGTCGATGAAGACATCGCCACGAACCTCGAAGTTCGGGAACTGATCCCATGACGCCGCGGCGGGTGACAGCAAGATGACGTCGCCAGGCTGGCTGGCCTTATACGCTAACGGCACCGCCGTCTTAACGTTGTCGGTTTGCTGGTAAGGAATGCCGGCAAGTTTTGCAACTTCATTCATTAACGGCGCGGTTTCCCCGAATGTGATCATGGCATGAACATGCTTTTTAACCAAGGGTACGAGATCATCCATTGGCAGATGGCGATCGAGTCCCCCTGCCAGCAAGACGATTGGTTGAGCAAAAGCGTTCAACGCGACACTAGCCGCCTCAACGTTGGTGGCCTTGGAGTCGTTATAAAACTTGCGCTGATTGACTGTTTGGACATATTGGATCCGGTGCTTGACGCCGGTAAAGCGCGTCAGTACCGCCACGATCGCAGCGTTATCGACGCCGGAAAGCTTAGCAGCTGCGATGGCGGCCAAGGCATTTTCGATGTTGTGAGTACCTGGGATCTGCATCTCTTCTGCCTTCATAATGCGCTCGTTATCAAAGCACAACCACCCATCTTGTAACATCGCGCGGGCCCCAGCAACGCCGGTACGAGAAAACGGCACGATTTTGGCTTTGCTTTGCTTGGCCAGCTCTTGCATCTCTGGCAGATCCCAATTCATGATGAAAAAGTCATCTGCAGTTTGGTTCATCGTGATCCGCATCTTGGCCGCCACGTAGTTTTTACGGTTACCGTGCCAATCCAGATGGGCCTCATAGATGTTGGTCAACACCGCGATGTGCGGATGGAGCTGATCGATCCCACAAAGTTGGAAGCTGGACAGTTCAGCGACGATGGTATCGCTTTTGCCTGCTTTTTGGGCAATGCGACTGGCCGGAATCCCGATGTTGCCGGCATCATAGGCGGTTTGCCCGGCCTCGTTGAGCATCAACCCGATCAGTGTCGTCGTCGTGGTCTTGCCATTAGAGCCGGTGACGGCGATCCAGTTACTTTCAGAGATCTGATAAGCGAGTTCCGGCTCGGTAATGATCGGCAAATGAAGTTCCTGGGCCCGCTTGACCATCGGATTGGTGTAAGGAATCCCTGGGTTTTTGACCATCAATTCAAAATGCTCATCGAGCAGCTCGATTGGATGGTACCCAGTGATGACCTTGATGCCGTCAGCCAACAAGGCTTGGGCGTCTTTGTTGTCATCGAATTTCTTCTTATCGTTCACAGTCACTAACGCGCCAAGCTGATTGAGCAGCCGGGCCGCGTTGACCCCGCTCATCCCCAAACCTAAAACCAGTACTTTTTTATTCTGATACGTCTTGATATCCAACATTGCCCTTACTTCTTTCTACAAGAAAATGATTAAATACAACGCGCTTGCGACAATTCCAACCAGCCAGAAGGTGATATCGACCCGCCATTCAGACCAGCCCAACATCTCGAAGTGATGATGGATCGGACTCATCTTGAACACCCGGTGGCCGGTGGTTTTAAACACTGCCACTTGAATGATGACACTGGCGGTTTCACAAACAAATACCAGCCCGACTAACAAGAGCGACCACTCACGATTCAACAAGATCGCCACCGTCGCCAGCATCCCGCCTAAAGCCAAGCTACCAACATCACCCATGAAGATCTGGGCCGGTTTGTGGTTATACAGCAAAAACCCAATCATCGCGCCGATAGTAACCAAGCAAACGATCAAAACATCTACCCGACCGTCATGAGCGGCAATGATGGCATAGGTGCCAAACGCAATCGTTGATAAACCGCCAACGAGACCATCCAACCCGTCGGAAAGATTCACCGCGTTGGAGAAGCCCACCAGCCACACGATTGCAAATATCACGAAGAACCACAACGCGTTAACTTCGCCGATGAAAGGTACCGGAATGCCATGACTGAAACCGTCGTGCAAGTAGGCGATCACAACAACGATCGCACCGATAATCTGCCCGAGCATCTTCTGCCAAGCACGCAAGCCTTGATTTTGATGATGAAACAACTTCACAAAATCATCGATGAAACCTAAGATGCCGTACAGGAACAAAATAAACAGCGCCACCCAGACGCTAGTTGTCAGCGCATGCTGCCAGATCGCCGTTGCGATCGCTGCGATGATGATCGCAAGGATGAAAACCACCCCGCCCATCGTCGGTGTCCCGCTTTTTTTCGCATGCCAGGTTGGCCCTTCCTCGCGGATCATTTGGCCTTCTTTTTTGAATCGCATGTAGCCGATAAACAACGGCAACACCATCACCGTGATGGCAAAAGCCGCCACCATCGGGATCAACATTTGTGCTAACTGCATGATATGCCCCTTTGAATAGATTTATGTTGCTATATGTTATTGTTGGGCAAATTGGATCGTGACACTCTGGTCACCAAGCAATGCGCCTGCCTTCAATGATTGTTGCGTTGCATATCCTGAACCCGTTAGTTTGAAGTTTTTGCCCGTCAATTGTTGCAATTTTAACACATCGCTCTTAGACCAGCCAGACACGTCAGGCATCGTCATCGCGCCATTGGTCAACAAAACCACATGCGCGTTTTTCAAGGCATTGCCACCGCTGGTCGGTAACTGTTGCACGACCCGCGTACCGGTGCCGACCACCGCCGCTTTGAAACCGGCATTAGTGAGCTTTTGCTGGGCGGTCGCCAGCGCATCGTTAGTAACGTTGGGCACCGTCGCGGTTTCATCGGTAGTTGATGCGACACTATTACTCCCATCGAGCGCCAACGCCCGCGTCATCATCGGCTTGAAAATCTGGGCCATGATCGATTCAGCGGCTTCAGTCAGCTTTTGCGGCTGCTTCATCGCAATGTATAAGACATACTTCGGATTTTTGGCTGGTGCCATGCCCATGACGGAGAAGATATAGTTGCTGTTGCCGTTAAGGTAGCCGCCACCATTGCTCGACGCGATCTGCGCCGTCCCGGTTTTGACCGCCAAGTCAACGCCTGGCATCTTGTACGCCGCACCGGTACCATAGCTGGCGTTGACGACCTCTTTCATCGCCGAAATCACTTGCTCAGCAGTATCAGCACTGATTGGCTTATTGACCACTTGCTTGCCATAACGCGTCGTTTTGCCTTGCTTGTTCACGATCTTCGAAATGATCCGTGGTTTGACCATCTCACCGCGGTTGGCAATCGCCGTTGACGCTTGCATCAGTTGCATCGCGTTGACGTCGATACTCTGGCCAAAGCTGGCCATCGCGGAATCGAGGTAAGAACCAAAATCAAAAGTGCCGCTGGTTTCACTTGGCAAGGCAATCCCTGTCTGCTGACCGAACCCAAACTTGCGCAGGTATTCCGAAAATACCGTCGCGCCCATCGTCTGTTCGATCTTGACCATCCCGACGTTACTAGAACGCGGGAACGCCTGACTCAGCGGAATGGTCCCCCAATTGGTCCCATTCATGCTGGTCGACCAGTCGCGGATCGTTGTGTCTGCGACTTTCACCGTCCCTGATTTGTAATATTGATTAGGATGATAGTTGCCGCTTTGGATCGCACTAGCAAGGGTGAACATTTTCATGACCGACCCTGGTTCGTAGTTATCTTCCACCAAGATGTCACGCCACATTGAACTCATGCCTTCACCGGTGCTGGGGTCGAAGGTCGGCCGCTGTGAAGCCGCCAATATCTCCCCGGTTTTAGGATCTTCGAGCACCGCCAGCAGCGACTTGGGCTGATATTTGGTGGCGACATTCGTCATCAGTGTTTCCAGATAAGTCTGTAGGCTCGGATCGATTGTTGTATAGATCGACCCACCGTTGACGGCCGCTTTAGTCTTCACTTTGGATTCTGGCAATTGATAGCCATAAGCATCAGTTTGCGAGCTACGGTAGCCGTTAGTCCCCTTGAGAATGCTATTGAACTGCTTCTCCAAGCCCATCACACCCACCAGTTGGTCGGTGTCGCTTGCATGCACGGCCGGTTGCGCCAGTCCGATCACATGCGACGCGAAGATGCCATTGGGATACAGGCGCGATGGCGAATCCGTAAAGTTGATCCCAGGCAGTTTTTCGGCCTGAATCGCCTGCTTTGTCGCCAAGCTCAGTCCAGTGCCGGCGGTGCCAAACTCAACTTGGAACGTGTGGCTGTTTTTAGGCGTCAAAATTGCTTGGATCTTAGCTACAGACAGCGGTAAATATTTAGCCAACACCTTGGCCGTTTTTGCTTTGTCTTGCACGTATAGCTTCTTCTTGCCACTGACATAGTTGTGGTCGACCACGGCATAAATCGTATAGGTATTCGAGTCTTCTGCGATCACGCCGCCGTCGCGGTCATAAATCGAGCCACGTTTGGCTTTAAGGACCGTTGATTTACTGACGACCTTTTGCCGATATTTGCTCAAATTGGCCGAATCGATCTTCCCGCCGGCGGCAATATACGCAAAACGACAGCCAAACGCAACCAACCCCAACACCGTGAGCCCCATCAGTATGATGCCGAAGCACCGACGGTTACGGGTCGGATGAATCGCTTTTGTCTGTCGTTTAGAGGTTGATTTCGCCATTACTTGTTCACACGCTTTATGTTGCCTTCGATCACCGTCAGGCCATGGGCCTTCGCAAAGTTATTCAATCGATTCGAGTTAGAGAGTTCACCAATGGTCTGCTTGAGATCAGTCACGTTTTGATTTTGAGTCGCGATCTTGGCTTGGACATCTTGATATGTACGGTTGCTGTTTGCAAGCTGATTTTGGCCGCCAAGATAAAACAGACACATGACCGTCGCCAGGATCCCGCAGGCGCACACGAGCAACTTTTCAAACGGACTAAAGCTTGTGGCCTGCGGTTTAGCTTCTGGAATATGTTGAGGTGTTTGAACCGGCGCAGTCGGCGTGGTCGGTGTCGGCTGCGGTGCGAGCTGTCGGGCTGTATTATCAAGCATTAGCGTCCCCTCCTTTGGCAATTCTTTCGATGACGCGTAATTTTGCGCTATGTGCGCGATGATTATGTTCGAGCTCTGCTTCTGATGGCAAGATCGGTTTGCGACTGACCAAGCGGTAATCCGGCTGCAGGCCTTCAGGAATCACCGGTAAGTCACGCGGCAAATCTTGAATGGTCGTCAGCTCTTTGAACATCGTCTTGATCAGCCGGTCTTCGAGCGACTGGAAGGTAATCACACTGATGCGACCACCAGGCGTCAACATCTTCACGGCTTGGGTGAGACTTTCTTCCAGCGCCCCGAGTTCATCGTTAACGGCGATCCGCACCGCTTGGAAGACCCGCTTGGCCGGATGGCCGCCGGTGCGTCTCGCCTTGGCCGGGATGCCTTGTTTGATCAACTCGACCAGTTCAAACGTGGTTTCGATCGGTTGCTTGGCGCGCGCGGCTTCGATCTGGCGGGCGATAGATTTGGCAAACTTCTCTTCCCCATAACGGTTGAAGATCCGGACCAAATCATTGAACGGCCAGTCGTTAATCACCGTTTTGGCAGACAATGCCTGGCTTTGGTCCATGCGCATGTCTAACGGGGCATCGAAGCGATAGCTAAAGCCTCGCTTGGAGTCATCAAACTGCGGTGACGACACGCCTAAGTCGTACAACACCCCGTCAACCTGGGCAACCTGTTCGTCAGCTAAAGCGGCCTGCAGGTTGCGGAAGTTGGTGTGGATCAGGTGTAAGTTCTCAGGCATCGGCACCATCGCTTGGCGAACCGCCGCGATTGCTTCTTCATCTTGATCGAATGCATACAACTGGCCGCTTGTCAGCTGCCCCAAAATCTGGCGTGTGTGCCCGCCGCGCCCGAGCGTGGCATCGACATACACCCCATCTGGGCGAATCGCAAGGTTGGCCGCTGCTTCGTGGAGCAGCACAGTTTCGTGAGTGAATTCAGTCATGATCACAGTCCAAAGTCAATTAGATTTTCAGAGATATCGTCGAAGTCATCTTCGGCTTCTTCGGAATATGCCGCCCAACGTTCAGCGCTCCATATTTCGATTCGCGTGGAGACCCCAATCAAGACACACGCTTTGGTCAACGCCGCATGTGCGATCAGGTTGTTGGGTAAGTTGATTCGCCCTTGCTTATCAAGCTCGCACTCCGCCGCTCCAGACAGGAGCAGGCGGGAAAACGTCCGAGCACTTTTTTTAGCAAGGGGTAATCCGGCCAATTTTTCTTGTAGTTTTTGCCACTCTGATAATGGATAGCCGAAAAGGCAACCATCCATGCCCCGGGTCAGCACAAATGCGGGACCGAGCGCTTCGCGAAATTTCGCAGGAACGATCAGTCGACCTTTGGCATCAATGCTGTGATGAAACTCACCCATGAGCATGGGATCACCTCCCAACGTTGATTTTAGTCTACCACAATCCCCCACGTTCCACCACAACAACCCCCACATTCCCTTAACCGACGTTAAAATTTTAACAATTGTAACAAAAAAGCCCCTACAACGCTGTGGTTGCAAGGGTTTGTCCATGTGGATAATTGTGGGGTGGCGTCCCTATTTCGAGAAGAAAATCGCCGCTAGCCACCAGCAAGTGGAGGCGATGGTCAGGACTCGAGAAAGCCAATGCCAATAGCGGCGAAACAGTAGATCATGCTCATCGATGATCACGAGCCAAGCGACCAAACCACCGCTCACCGCAGCCGCCAGTAGCACCCACCATAAGTAATCGCCGGCGGTAAACTGCGTCAATTGCCAAATCGCCACAAAATTGATGAAAGTCAGTAGAAAAAAGCAAAAATCTTTCCGATAATGTGCCTTGCTGATCAGGACTAACAACAAGCCCCACAACACTATCGGAATGCTGATTGCTAGGATCCGAATCATCGCACACCGCCTTTTGCACGTTTGCCGTGCCGTTCTTCTTTAATCATACCGGTTTTTGGTCAAAAGCAAAAGCCGTAGCGATTTGATTTGCCGCATCTTTAAGAAACGGGTACACTATAAGAAAACATGGCACAAGGAGGTCTCTCGGCTAATGAAGAAAGAGCGCACCAAATTCTGGTGGATCACCCATATTGCCGCATGGGCAATGCTCATCGTCACCATTTTGGGTGCGATCCTGGGCTCCGTGGCAGCATTCGGGTAACTTAATAGAGACACAAACAGGCACGCCACAAGGCGTGCCTGTTTGTGTTTGCGCAAGAGCACTTCTTCACGATCTTAGTTCAGAGGATCGGCGCCAGCAATCGGGCGAGTTCTGCCCCCAGCTGCTTGTAGCGCGAACGCTTCAAGACGGTCTTCAGCTGATATGGTGTGGCCTTGGTCAAGTCTGCCGAAAATAGTTCCTGAGCTTGTTTGGCCAGCTGCTCATCATAAAGGAAGGCCGTGATCTCGAAGTTCAGCTTGAAGCTGCGGATGTCAAAGTTGGCTGTACCGGTGGCCAAGATCTTGCCATCAACAACGAAGGTCTTGGCGTGCAAAAAGCCGTCTTCAAAATAAAACGCCTGCCCCCCACCAGCAACCACGCGATCAATATAAAAACTCGACGCCGCAGCCATCAGCGGCTGGTTAGTATGGCGCGGCACCATAATCCGCACGTCGATGCCTGCGTTAGCGGCGAAGATCAGCGCATCAAGCAGACTCTCGTCGGGTACAAAATATGGCGTCTGAATCCAAATACTTGATTTAGCCATCGCGATCAGGCGCAGATAGCCGAGTCGCAGGGTGTCGTAATCTTGTTCCGGGCCGCTGGCCACAATTTGCATCGTTGTCTTTCCGTCATCCTTAGCCGGAGGGAAATAGTTCTCTTGAAAATGAACCTTTTTGATTTTTGCCGTCGTGTTCCAGTCTGTGAAAAATCGTGCCTGGAGCACTGCGACGGCTTGTCCTGTCAATCGTAATTGGGTGTCTTGGCGGATGGGCAAATGCCGTGGTGAGTTCCCGATGTCAAAACCGCCCATGTAGCCGATCTTGCCGTCGATCACTGTCAGCTTACGGTGATTGCGGAAGTTGATCCGGGGGTTCAACCGGGCGGCACGCGTCGCAAAAAACGGCGTGACCTGGCCGCCGGCGGCTTCCAGTGGCCGCCAAAAGCGCGCGTTTAACCGGTGGGAGCCGAAAGTGTCATACATCACCCGCACTCGCACGCCGGCTTGGGCTTTGGCGACCAGCAAATCCCGCAAGTGCAACCCAATGGCATCTGGTTCAATCGTGTAGGCTTCCAGATGCACATGGGACTCAGCGCTGGCGATATCTGCAAACAACGCCTTGGTGAAGCGCCGGCGTGAGGACTCTAGCGTCACCGAGTTCATTGTCGTGATCAAGGCACCATCGATCTGCAACAGCGTTCGTACCAGCTCTGGTACCCCGGCAGCTTGCTGCTGACCAATCAATCCGGAACCGACGTTAATCGCTTCTTGTTGCGAAGCCACCATCTTATCGATCCCCAGACGCTGCTGGGTCGCCAGCGCGTTAAGCTTGTTGGCAGACAACTTCCGGCCAAAAATCCAGTATAAGAGCAACCCCACCACTGGTAACAGGAGCAACACCAACAGCCACGCCCAGGTTGCGGCAATGTCTCGCGGCTGATAAAACACGGTGATCATGGCCAAGATTGCGTTGATCACGACCACTGCCACGCCGATCCCCAAGAACCACATCGGCCATTCCTCCTTTCACCAGACTAAAAAAGTGTACCGCTCAGCGATACACCTTCATTTTATCATAACCGATCAGTCGGCACCTTCACCAAACCACTTGTGCTTGAGCTTAGCCATCGTGCCGTTTTTCTCAAGGGTCTTGAAGCCTTCATTGATCTTGGTCTGCAATTCTGTATCAGATTTGCGCATCCCCACAGCAAAGGCTTCAGAATCAAAGCCTTTGGAGGTCAAAATCTTGTAGCTCGACGGGTCCGGCTGGTGCGCGACATAATACCGCGCATAAACTTCATCCATAAAGATCCCCTGAATCCGTCCCGCGTTGAGATCCAAAAACGCATTGGTGAACGTATCGTATAACACCGGGTCTTGGCCTTTGATATATTGCTTCAAAAGCTTGGGCTTGGCGTCTAAGGCCGCCGCACCACTAGAACCGGTCTGCACCCCGAGCGACTTGCCTTGCATGTCCGCAAACGAGTTGATGTGATCTTTGGTCTTAGTCACCAACAACTGGTGGTTGACTAGGTAGTCGTTCGAAAAAGCGACTTTTTGCTCCCGTTCCGGCGTCTTGGAATAGCCGTTCCAAATCAAATCGATGGTTTGATTCTTGATCTCGGTTTCTTTCATCGACCATTCGATCGACTGAAAGTCTGGCTTGACGCCGTATAACTTAAACACCGCCTTGGCCAAATCGATATCAAAGCCTTCAAGCTTCCCGCTCTTCTGGCGAAAACCCATCGGCACAAAGGAATCATCAAGCCCGATCACGACTTTTTTGGTTTGCTTGATCCGCGGCCAGGAATTCTGCTCCGCTCGCCTTGCACAACCGGTAGCGCCCACGGCCAAAACCGCAATCAGCGCGACCAGCGTTAATCTTAACCAGCGTTTCATTGCGCGTCACCGCCCAGCTTGTTGACGGTGAAGGTCGTATCCGCGACTTCTTTGGCGAAATCCATGTCATGGGTAACAACCACTTGGGTCATGCCGTCTGCCTTGAACCGGTTGACCAGCTTAGCAACGCTGTGGCGCAAGTTGGGATCCAGCGCGGAAGTTGGCTCGTCGTATAACAAGATCTGCGGGTTCAACGCCAACGCTCTGGCGATGGCGATCCGCTGCTTTTGCCCGCCAGACAAGGAGTAAGGATAGGCATCGGCTTGTTCGGATAGTTCCAGCTGTTCAAGCAGATTGCGCGCCTGCTTTTCCGCTTCTGCTGGGGCAATTCCTGACAGCGTTGGTGCCAGCGTGATGTTGCGCAACACGGTCATGTTTGGGAACAGCTCGAAGCCTTGGAAAACGACCCCAATGACGCCGTCTTTGCGCAACTGCTGAGCGGTGGTCGGCTGGCCTTCCCAGATGAACTCACCAGAATCTTTATCGATCAACCCGGCGATGATCCGCAACAGGGTCGTTTTGCCGGCACCAGACGGACCGACGATGGCAAGGGTCTTGTGGTCTTCAATCGTGACATTGATGTCGGCGAGTACCTGCTGGCCGTCGAACGACTTATTGATATTTTTCAGTTCTAACATAGCACTTGCCTCCTAGCGGTAATACGAGAACGACTTCTCGACTTTCTTCTGAGCCCAGGTCAACACGGCGGTCATGACTAGGTAGATCGCGGCAACTAAGACCAGCGGTACCAAGGTGACATCGCGCGCGGTGGCCACGTTACCGGCACGGAGCAAGTCGCCCAAGCCGATGACATAAACCAAACTGGAATCCTTGACCAAGTTGATGATTTCATTCCCCATCGAAGGCAACACGATCTTCAAGACTTGTGGAATCACCACGTAACGCAGGGTCTGCCAGCGCGTCAGGTTCAAGACTGTCGCGGCTTCAAACTGCCCTTCTTCCACGGCGCCAAAACCGCCACGGAAGATTTCTGCAAAATAAGCGGCGTAGTTCAAGATGAACGCGAAGATCGCGGCGTTGAACCGGTCAAACACGATCCCGATCAGCGGCAAGCCGTAGAACACAAAGATCAGCTGTAATAGCAGCGGCGTGCCTCGGAACAGCCACACATAGGCGGTCAACAGCCAGTTGCCCAGTTTGCCCAGCCAGCTCTTGGCCTTGTGGATCAAGCCGACCGACAACAGCATCCCAAGTGGAATCGAGCCGATCAACGTCAGGAAGAACACGCTCAGCGTGGTTTTCACGCCAGCTAATAATGCCGGTAAAATTTCGAATATGTAGTGCATGGTATACCCTCCTCTAAACAACGTGCCGCAAAACCGCAACGACAAAAAAACGTCCACTCATACAAATAATGTACGAGAGGACGCTTCGTGCGTGGTGCCACCTCACTTCGCCACAGCATCACCACTGCGGCCTCAGGTGGTTGAAAAACGCTGTCCGCAAAAAAAGTCCTCAAACAGCCTAAGCTGTTTGAGGACGACTTGAATGCCGCGGTGCCACCTCATGTTCGTTGCTGCCTCACGACACCAACCTCATTGTGTTTTTCAACCACGGCGATAACGAGCCAACCGGCACGACCTACTTCATTCAGCCATGCACTCGTGGATGTGAGGCCCTGAGACGACCACCTGGCTTGCACCATTCCAGGTTCGCTTAACATCGTGACTCAGTCCGTTTCCACTCAACGCATTGAATTATTATGGGACTAACACTAATCAATTTTTAATCGATTGTCAACCCCCTACCGGTAATTTTACCTCGCGGTCGCTGTCCGGCGGCGTAAGCATTTTGTGCTGGGTAGACCAGTAAGCTGTCGTGTGTGGGCAAAAGCGACTCCAGCAGGCTTCAATCTGTCGTGGAGAGGGTGCTCGGCGGAGCTAACTTGGCCGTGCCGGCCAAGTGGATCTCCACCTGTGCCTTGCTGTAAGCGACAAGTCGCTAACAGCAATCTCACCACGTCAGATTGACCTGCTTCCGTCACTTTCGCCCACACCCTAGATTCTGCGTATCAGAATAATTTAGCATGGTGGTAAAACAAGTTTCTCGTTGATCATAATTCTGTCCATGGAATCCACAATACATATCCCATGCAGACAATTATCTTTGAAAATTTGCACCATGTTTAGCACGTTGAGTGGATGTTTATATTCACCCGGGATGTGAGTCCGGAAGGAGGAAGTGGGCTAGTGGCGCGGAGGCGGAAATGGCAGTATGCAGTGACAACGCCAACGCCTGTGAGACAGCTCTGCTGGCTTACCGGTGTTGGCGTCGGCAATTTTGAAGACGCGAAACGGCTTCGAAATTAGTCGTAAGACTGCGAAGCAGGCTGCAGACGGCCGCACAGCATACTGCCATTTCTGCCGTAGCAGAGCTAGACGCTTCCTCCTAGAGGACGGCCGACACACTTACGTTGCCGGACAACGATTGCTTAGCTACGATGGAAGAGACGGGACCAGAAGCCGACTTTCTTTTGTTCGAGTTTCATTAAAGGTACGGACTCACCTAACAGACGGCGAGCAATGTTACGGTACCCGCGGCTAGCGAGGTTGTCGGGATCCATCACGACGGTTTCACCTTTATTTGACGTGGCGATAACATCATCGTCATCGATGATGATACCCAACAAATCGATACCAAGGTGCTGGGTGATCTCATCGACATCCATCGAACGGCCATCGTCCATCATGTGCTGGCGGATTCGATTGATCACAAGGCGTGGCGGATAAACCATGTCGCGTTGTTCCAGCAACCCAACCACTCGATCAGCGTCGGAAACTGCACTGATTTCTGGCGTCGTGACGACGATTGCGCCGTCAGCGCCTTCCACGGCGTTGCGGAAGCCTTGTTCGATCCCCGCCGGCGAGTCCAAGATGATGAAGTCGAACTCTTCTTTCAGCTGCGTGACGATCTCTACCACTTGTTCCGGCTCTAGCGCATCTTTTTCTGCGTTTTGGGCTGCTGGCAACACATATAACAAATCGTCAAAGCGCTTGTCTTTGATCAACGCCTGATGCAACTTTGCGCGCCCGGTGGTGACATCGACAATGTCATAGATGATCCGGTTGGACAATCCTAAAACCACATCAAGGTTACGTAACCCGATGTCAAGATCCAACAACACCACCCGCTTGCCTTGAAGTGCCAAGGCTGTCCCGATGTTTGCACTAGTGGTCGTCTTACCGACGCCACCTTTACCTGAAGTGACAACTAATGCTGTTCCCAATTACAAGTCCTCCAGTTTCCGGAAAAGTTTTGGTCGCATCTTCGCTAAGGCGTCGATCGACCCATGTTCTAAGATATGTAGATCGTTAATATAGCTCAACGTCTGCGCGTTGTAATCGTTGGCGTCGATGATTTCTAGCGTGTCAGCGATCCGAATCTGTCCGGCGTGACTGATATCACCAGCGATCACCGCCCCGGTGTCCCCATTGGCACCGGCGATCAACAACCCTTCGACCGACCCCATGACAAAAATGCTACCGGTGGCTTTCAACGTTCCGGACCGGTGTAGTACCCCGGCAAATAAAACGTCTCCCGTATACTCAAGCAACTGGCCTGAGCGGATGATGCCACCGACGAGATGGATACTCCGTGCCCGCAACCGTGCGCGCAACGTCGCCCCATCTTCGACCGTCGCTTGAATCGCCTTGATTTCAAAACGTGAGAACCGATCGAACACCCGTTGGATCTCTGTTCTTTGGTCCGCAGACAACAGCCGGTTACCTGTGGTCAACAAGAAATCGACTTGCCCTTCTGGGGTGTCTTGGGCGAGCTTTTGGAGTAATTCTTCCAATCCCCCCAAGATGTCCACCCAGCTAGCGGTGTCGGCCAGCTGTAGCTCAAAGCCGTCCTTGCGCCCCTTCAAAATCACTGCATCCACACTCTCACCTCACGATACGGGCAACGCCCGCTATTAAAACACCACCGGCAAGCCGGTGGCATTCACTAACTTCTTCTTAAGTTTATCAATAATCGGCTCAAAGGCAAATAAACAATCGCAAAGCCAATCAAATTCACCACCAACGATGGCCCCAAATGTACGGCCACTAGTTGGGTGATGCTGTCAGGCCCGTAGCCGATCAACTCATTCATCGCATAATTTGCAACGGAAAAGATAGTCACCGAGATAACGACCAACGAGCCCACAAACAGCGGCGCCCGCGGGACGAAGCCACGCAACTGAACCGCGATATAAACGATCAACGGCCAGATCAAAGCATTAACGCCTAAGATCCCAGTATAAACGATATCAAACAACAAACCGAAAGCCACCGCGTAAACCACGATGTATTTTTCTTCCGGCAAAAAGATCACCACCATCAACATGGTAATCAACGTGAGCTGAGGCACCCCGGAAAACTGGGCGGTCAGCAGCCATTGGCCAAGCACAAGACTCAAGACGCCATCTAACAACAACGCGACGAACAAGAGCAAGACGACCCAACCATGACCGGTGAAAGGACGTTGAGTCTGCATGATTTCCTCCTTAACATCAACAATGAAAGGCGCTACCGGTTACTTGCCACCGTCCGGGCAATCACGGTAACCACGCTCAAGTCGTCGAGGTTAGCCGCCGGTTTGAGATAAACCGTATTGGCGAGTCCATAATCGTCTTTTTTGATCGTTTCGACCGTGCCAAGCAACAGGCCCTTTGGCGTCGCCCCACCAAGTCCGGAAGTGACGACTCGCTGGCCTTTTTTGATGTCTTTGTCGGTATTCAACTGACCCAAGATCAGATAGCCGGTTTTTTGTTGATAGCCGGTAATCACCCCGTTGATGGTCGCGCCATTAGCGGTTGTGACCTGTGCAGCAAAATGATCGGCAGCTTTGTTGTCAGTCGACAGGATCTCGACTTTCGCCGAGGTTTTATCAACTTCGATGACGCGACCAACGACCCCAGAGCCCGCCATGACTGGCATGTTCTTCTTGACGCCGGCGCCTTGACCCTTGTTGATGATAACGATGTTGCGCCAATCACTCGGACTACGTAGCATCACCGAGGCGTTGATCTGCGTGTAATCTGTCAGCGTCGCGTCAAGTTTCAGCTGCTTTTTCAACGCAGTGTTTTCCCGACGTAACGTCTGTGCCTGCACCTTCGTCTGGGCGAGATCTTCGATTTGAGCTTTGAGCGTTTTGTTCTCGCTGTATGCATCAACCAAATCGTCGATGTCATCTAAGCCGCCCTTGATCCACTGCGCCGGGCTGGTCACGATTCGCGCGCCGATGCCAACGACATCGTTGCCAAGCTGCTGGATGACCGGCGGCGTGCTCCGTTTGTCGCGCACGGCAACGGAATACGAAACAAGCCCCAGACTTAACAGCAGCGCAACCATGACCACGATTAGTTTTTTATTCGAGAAGAACTTGTTCATGTCACACTCGCTCTCATTATTTCATTATCGATGCCACTATTTTACTCGCATCGCTTATGATTCAGCATTACCTAAATTGTACCCGCTAATGCCGTTACGGGCAATTCATCAAACGAAATCGAGACGCTTTCTTAACCAGAACCATCGGAATTAAAAATGGCCGACCGCTCTGGCCGGCCACTCAATCTCAGTGCTTTTTCAAGACTTCGATGTTCTTCAAGGATTCCCCGGTACCGATCGCGACACAATCCAGTGGATCTTGGGCGATGAATACGGGCACTTGCGCGGCGTCGGAAATCACCTCTGACAGATGCTTCAACATCGCACCGCCACCGGTCAAGACGATACCGTGATCGATCACATCGGCGGCAATTTCAGGAGACGTTTCTTCGAGAGTCTCCTTAACCGCATCGATAATCGCCAACACGATTTCGTTGATTGCCGTTGCCACATCCACCGCCGTTACTTCGACAGTTTTTGGCAGGCCGGTCAACAAATCACGGCCACGAATGGTCATCCCATCAATTTCTTTGGCCCGTTCGATCGATGCGGAGCCGCACTGCATCTTAACATCTTCAGCCGTGCGTTCACCGATCAACAGGTTATAGTTTTGGCGGACGTATGAGATCACAGCCTCATCCATCTTATCGCCAGCCATCCGAATCGACCGGCTGGATACGATTCCGCCTAAGGAAATCGTCGCGACATCAGTCGTCCCGCCGCCGATATCGACAACCATCGACCCAGTCGGATCCATGACAGGCAACCCGGCGCCGATCGCAGCAGCGTAAGGCTCTTCGATAACAAACGCCTCTTTGGCCCCAGCAACTTTGGCCGCATCGATCACGGCGCGCTTTTCAACTTCCGTCACACCGCTAGGAACACAGATCATCACTTGCGGATGGGTGCCAGTGCCACCGAGGGCTTTTTCCATGAAATATTTCAGCATCGCGGCAGTCGTATCGTAATCAGCGATCACGCCGTCTTTCATCGGGCGAATCGCGGTGACGTTAGCCGGGGTCCGGCCGATCATTGCCCGGGCTTCTTCACCGACAGCAATAATTTCGCCACTTTGCGTGTTTTTGGCGACGACAGAAGGTTCGTGCAAAACGATCCCCTTGCCATCGACATACACCAAAGTATTGGCGGTGCCGAGATCGATCCCGATATTTTTAGCTCCTAATCCAAACAAGATGTTCTCTCCTTCAACGCGTTTCTGTAATGTGGTCTCTCAGATTATAGCACAAGTGGCAACGGCTTCCACGGCTGACACGTCAGAATCCTTGAGAAGCGGCGATTATTTGAAAAAATTTAACCCTTCATCGTTTTGTGCAAATGAGTGGTAAGTGCTTTGCCCGATCACCAAATGATCTAAAACGCTCACTCCGACGACGACCCCGGCTTCAATGAACCGTGCCGTCACCGAAATATCAGCGACGCTGGGCTCAGGATCGCCGCTTGGGTGATTGTGCGCCAGCACCAGATAGCTGGCGTTAACCCGCAGTGCCTTAGTGAACACAACCCGCGGATCGGCTTCAGCCGCACTCATACCGCCTAGGGCCATGGTGGCCTGTTCGATCACCGCCAAGCGCGCATCAAGAAAAATCGCGATGAAGCGCTCTTGCTTGATGCCACGCAACTGCTTGACAAGGCGCGACCCGATCTCGTCGATCGTCTTCACCTCACCATAACGCAAACCTTCTTGGGCGCTGACGCGCAGACCCAATTCCAAGCTCGCGATGATTCCAACAGCTTTGCTCAACCCGATGCCTGAGATCGCCGTTAGCCTCGCGCCATCCGCGTGATCCAGCCGAGCCAAATGCGGATATGCCGCCAACAAGCCAGCAACCGTGTTGGCTAAGGGCACCGTCTGGCTACCACTGCGCAACAAAACCCGCAGTAATTGCTCATCGCTCAGGCTACCTGCGCCGTGTTCAAATACCCGTTCATACAAATGCTCATGCATACTTTTCACCTCCACTAATAGATTTGCAATCTATCTGCGGAGGGCACATCTGCACACAGCGCCGGCTTAGCTCAAACGGCGCCTAAAACCAATGTCTTGACGTTACATCAGCGCCTGGCGGACCGCCGCGACCAAGTATAAAGACCCTGTGATGACAAGCGGCTCGTCGGCGTGATCTTGCCGGTATGCGGCCAAGGCGGTTTGCCAATCCGCAAAGTGCCTGACATTGGCCGGATAATCTTTGGCCGCGGTCGCCCGCGGGGTGTTCGGCACAGGGACCAGCCACAGCCGGTGAGTGCTACCAACGAGTTCAGTTACCATCGTGTTGACATCTTTGTCCTTCAACACCCCTGCCATCACCGTCACGGAGCGATTTGGAAACAGCTCTGCCAGCGTCTTGACCAAACCGCCGACGCCTTGTGGATTATGGGCACCATCCAAAATAATTAGCGGGTCGCGACTGATTTTTTCCATCCGGCCTGGCCAGGTGCTCGCGGCCAAGCCGGCTTTGATCATCGCGTCGTCCAAAACTAAGCCGGCCCCAATCGCAAAGCGCTTGGCAGTACGAATGGCGACCGCCATGTTGGCAGGCTGATAATCGCCCATCAGCGGGATCGTCACATCTTTTAACCAACCATCCGCGTCTTGATAATCGAAGGTCTGCCCCCAATCAAACACCCGCGCGTGGGTCGCGGCTAAAGCCTTCGGATAGGCATCCCAAACACTGTGGGTGACAGCCACCCGCGCTGCTACAACTGTTGTCGCTGCTTGCGGCAAGGCGCCGGTGACGACAGGCACGTTTGGTTTAATGATTCCCGCTTTATGTGTGGCGATGCTTTGGATCGTGTTGCCCAACAGCGCCTGGTGATCCAGCCCCACGCTTGTGATTACGGCAACTTGGGGCATGATGACATTCGTGGAATCTTCTTTGCCACCGATGCCGACTTCGATGACTGCCACGTCGACGTTGGCGTCGTGAAAATAAAGCAACCCCAGTGCCGTCACAAATTCAAATTCGGTCACGACAAATTCCGGCTGTTTTGCCTGGATCCCCGCAAGTGCGGTAGCAACACGAGTCGTCAATGCCGCCAGCGTCACGTCTGGGATCGGTTGGTGGTCGATCATGAAGCGCTCGTTAAAGCGCATGATGAAAGGCGACGTGAACAAGCCCACGTGCAACCCTGCCGCCTCTAGGATATGAGCCGTGACGTTAGCAACGGACCCTTTGCCGTTGGTACCGGTCACATGAATGTAGACCTGCTTGGCTTCTGGATGGGCAAGTGCCGCCAATAATGCGTTGATCCGATCTTGGCTCCCGTCTTTGGCCAAGCGAGGTAAAGCATGAATAAATGTCACTGCCGTTTGATAATCCATAGGTGCCTCCAAGTGCGAATTAGTTTCATTATACCGCAATTTTCAGCAAAAAAAGGTGAGCACCAGAACTCGTTTTCACGCGTTCTGGTGCTCACTGATAACTGCTTAGAAAATCACGACTGGTGTTCCCAGCGGTACCGCCGCATAGAGTTTAGCCATGAATGCAGGGGGATTGTTCACACAGCCATGCGAGCCGTGGGTCTTATACCACCCGTTACCATACTTCTTCTGCCAAGGCGAATCGTGTAGCCCAACGCCGGTATAATCGACTGGCATCCAGTAGCTCACAGGACTGGCATAACTCGACCCGTCATCGTTTTTGCCGGTGAGGGTTTTGTTGCGGACCTTGTTCCAGACAAAGTCGACCCCTTTAGGCGTATCTTGGCCGGGCTTGCCGGTATCGACGGCAGTATCTAAGACGAGTTTGCCGTTTTGATAGAAATACTCGTGTTGGTTGGTGATATCGACTTCAACGTAGGTGTTACCGATATCGGTACCATCGCTGTGATAGCCAGATCCTGACCAGGCAACTTCTTTGGTGAAGTCTTGGCCTTTTTTGATGGCTGCGATCAACGCCTTGGTCGTTGAATCTTGCTGAATCGTCCAGCCATAAGTCCCACCAGGCACCTTCACCGTGCCGCGCTTGGTCGACTTGAATGTCCGCGTCTTACCAAACGTGTTATAGGTGCTGGCCAGCTGCGCGACGTATGCCGCCACTTTAGCTTGATCGACCTGCACGCCGTGATCATAGCTCAACCAGCTTTGTAAAGTGCCGGTCGGGATTGTGAGCGTGTGGTTGGTGATCTTCACCTGGGCCTTGATCTGGGCGATCTTAGATAAATCGGTCGCGGCCTGCTTCAGGCTCGAGGCACTGGATGTCACCTTAGGCTGCGCATATGTCGGGGCGATAGCAACGACTTTTTTATCCGTGCTGACCGCCTTGGTGACCGCCGCCGTGAGCTTGGCAGGATCGATTTGATTCCCTGCTTGTTCTTTTTTGACAACGAACTTGCCATCAACCGCAACCACCTTGGCATCAACTGGCGCTTGCCGGGTTTTGTTGAGCTTGGCCGCCAGTTGCTTGGTGTAACTACCTAATTGGGTGTTGCCACTGGTCAACGTCGCCTTATCTTTGCTGGAGGCCAGCACAGTCGCAGACAGGCGCCAAGGATTTTGGGCCTTCATCAGCTTCTGCAGTGTCGTCGTGAAATCTTGCTTCAAGCCGAGCTCACTACCAGTCGCCGTTGCCACGGTCTTGCCGTTGTCTTGCAACGCGACCTTGCTGTTGGCGAAATGCCGTTTCAACGTCTGATCAGCGGCAGAAACCGTCTGCTTGCTGACGTCGACACCTAGCACCTCGGTCTTTGGCAAAAACCGCGTTTTGTAGTGATGGCTCCGTCCGGCGTAGGCACCGAAAGCCACGACAGCCACGGCCAACACGCCGAACAACCATACACGTTTTGTTTTCATGAACATTTCACTCCTTGACTGCAAGTCAGCAACGGCTCATCTGGCCTAAATTATAGCACAACGCAAGCATAGCCGTAGAATATGAAGATTCTGCGAAAACACTGGTTGTTGCGCGCCATGACAACCCTTATCCAAACGCCGTGGCCCGCGATCTTCCCCATAATACAATTAGTTTAAGAAGATCACAATTATTTTGTTGCGGTCAATTTGCCGTCAATCATTTCATAGACATGATCGGCCATCGCCCGTAACCGCTCGTCGTGGGTGACGATCACGATCGCCTTATTGCGCGTGTGCGCCAAATTCGCCAAAAGCTCACCGACTTGTTGCACGCGCTGGCTGTCAAGTGCCGCGGTGGGTTCGTCTGCCAAAATCACTTCAGGGTCAGGATACAGCGCCCGCGCGATGGCGACGCGTTGCTGTTGCCCACCTGAAAGCGATCCAGGATACGCATCGACAAAATCGGTCAACCCCAGCGTGGTCAATAGCTTGCTGAGCGCATCTGCGTTGAGGTTGCCGGTTTTCTTGACCTTTGTGACTAATTCAAATTGTTCTTTGACCTTCAAAAACGGCAACAGATGATACGCCTGCAAGACAAATCCGATGCTGGCCAGGCGCAACTGCTCACGCGCTTTGGTGCTGGCTTGGGCCAGCTCGACGCCAGCGACTTGAACGCTACCTGAAGTCGGAGTCAAGAGGCCGCCGGCAATCGTCAAAAGCGTGCTTTTGCCGCTGCCTGAAGGGCCTAAGATCAGGTTCACTTCACCGGCATCGGCGGAAAAAGAGACGTCGTGCAAGACATGGACGCGGCTTTTTCCGCTACCAAAAAAATGCTCAACATGCGATACGACTAATTCACTCACGGATTATCCTCCAATCACACTGACAGGGTCAACCGCCAGCACCGACCGCACCGGGATCACGGCGCCCAGCATCGCGATGACGATCAACGCCGCCGCCACGGCACTCAATGCCGGAATTAAGAAGCTCATCGGCACCGCCGCCGGCATCGCTAGCGCGGTAGCAACCGTCAACCCGGTGCCAATGACAAGCCCGACGAGCACCATCACCAGCGCCTGACTGAGCGTGCTGTTCACCAGCAACTTGCCCGGCATCCCTTGAGCCCGCAACACGGCGTAATTTTGCCGCTTCTGCATTGTCAAGATATATAAGAAGACTGCGATCACGATCAACGAGATCACCATCAAAAAGCCGATCATCAATTCAAACGTCATGTTCTGCGCGGTATACCCCGGCAGCTTCTGAATAAACGCGTCTTGAGAATAGGTGTGCTGGTTTTTTCCTGCTTGCAAATCGGCTTTGGTTGATACGATCGCACTGGCGCGCACGAAGCTCGGGGCGTTTTTGAGCGTCGTCCACGCAGACAACTGACCGTAAAGCACCGGCGCCACGCTCAGCTTCGCGTTTTCGGTGAAGCCGACGATCCGATACGCATGGGACTGGCCGTTGAACTTGACGGTGTCCCCCAGGGTGTACCCCGCGTCTTTGAAGGCCGTATCAGCCACCAGCTGATAGCGGTTGGTCGCCAAATGACCGCTTTGGAGCTTGATCTTTTTGGCGACAAACTGCTTGTTGTCCAAACCAATGAAATAGCCAGAAACTTGGGCATGGCCGCTTTGCTTGGCAACCACCGGTGCTTGACCGATGTACGCTTGGCTGGCCGGCAGCGTCGCCTTCGTGTCGGCCTTGGTCAACAGTGATTGCGACAAGCTGCGATTGGCATCTTTGTTCAAGGCGATACTTTGCATGTCCCACGACTTGATCGCGTCTGTGTTTTGATTCGCCAAGCCCAAGGCCAGGCTGGTCAAGATAAAAATCAAATAGCTGATCAACACGATCATGGCGATGATCAGACTATAGCGCAATTTTTCTTTGCGCATTTCTTTCAATGCGAGATACATACTCTCTCCTTTGTTATGCCAGTTGCTTCAGCACCTGGTGGAGCTGGTCAAGGCGCGCCTGCGCGGATTCAGGATCGACCAGCGCCGCGCGGATCGTTTCGTGACAAAGCACTTTGATCGCCCAGGCTTTGGGATCGTCAGCTACCGGAGGCTCGGCCGCCGTCAAGATCCCTTCATTATGTAAAAAATGTTGGCGCAAAAATGGCAGGTAGTCCGAATCCTGAGCCCCGGTGACAAACGCCGCTGTGGCTTGATAGGCATTCTCAAATCGCGGCAGGTGGCTGTGCACGGCTACCATTACCTGATGGAACAGATACCCATAAGCGTCTTCGATATCATCAAAATATTTATAAAAGGCCCCGCGCGCGATGCCCGCCTCGCGCACGATCCGTGCCACCTGGGCTGTCGCCACAGGATACGCGGAAAATTCCTTGAGCAACGCCGCTTCAACGCGTTGCTGCTTGGCCTTATCCAGATTTCTAAAAGTTGTTGAGACCAATCCTTATTCCTCCAAACAAAAAAGTGACACCGTGTCAATATGCATAGTATAGCGCAAAGTGACACCGTGTCAATGAATTTATTGCAATTAAATTTATCGCTTGTCGCTTGTTCACGATCGATCAAGGTAATGAGGGTGACAGGACAATTGCTGGTTGCTGAAATCCTTGCTTCCGCTTACACTAAAGCTATTCAAAGGAGGCTTCACCATGGACGAACGCGCACACCCACTGATCACGATCACAGATATCATTTGGAGCTTCGACACCACTACCCAAAGCGTGGACGTCTTGCTTGTGCGGCGCAGTGACGCGCCGTTTGCGGGCTACTGGGCACTGCCTGAAACGGCCATGCAAAGCTCGGAAGGCGCCCATCAAGCGGCCTTGCGTTTGGTCCGAGAAAAGATTGGCCTCGAGCTGCCGGCTGTGCATGCGGAACAACTCGCCACCTTCACGGCTCCTGAACGCGCACCAGGGGAACGCGCCCTTTCACTCAGTTACATGGTGTTTTTGCCTACCCGCCCGCAGTTGATCGCCGGCGCCGGGGCCAGCGACGTCGCCTGGTTTACCCTGCACGCCCCAGAAGCCGCGCGCTTCAGCTTCACACATGGCAGGTTGCGATTCACGACCTTGCATCCAGACGAATATCTGCACAACAAAACGCCTGCCACCAGCTTGGCCTACGACCACAACTGGATCCTCACCGTTGCCTGCACCCGGATCGCCAATAAGCTAGACTGGCAACCGACCATCTTGTTGATTTTGGGCCACGCCTTCACGCTGAAACAAGCCCGAGGCGTTTTTGCCACCTTTGGCCAATACGAACCGGATAATTCCAATTTCTTGCGTGACCACCGGCAACTGCTCACCCCGGTCGGACGCACCGCGACTGAAGGCCCGGGCCGGCCAGCCAAGACCTATCGCTTGACAGTGTAAAGACTGGGGTGTAAGCTCATCTCCATAACCGAATAAAAGTCGTTAATACTTTTATCGGCAAGGAGGAAAATTATGCACACACCCAAGCACTTATTATTGATCGTCGGAACCGCTTGGTTATTCGACGCCATGGATGTCGCCTTACTTTCATTCATCATGCCGTTGCTGAAAAGCGAATGGCAACTGTCTTCGACTCAGCTAGGCCTGGTCGGCGCGATGACATCCGTCGGAATGATCTTCGGGGCGATTGCCTGCGGGCGCCTAGCAGATACGTTTGGGCGCAAGCACGTCTTGATGGGCACCTTGATCTTATTTTCTGCAAGTAACCTCGCCTTGGCGTTCGCGCCAAACGTCGCTTGGTTCATGGTGATCCGCTTCATCACCGGAATCGGGTTAGGCGGCGAGCTGCCTGTTGCCGCAACGATGCTGGCCGATCATTTTACCGGTGTCCGCCGCTCACAGATGCTGGTGCTCGGAGATTCATTTTGGGCATGGGGTTGGATCGTTGCAAGCTTGATCGCGTACTTGGTGATGCCGGCATTCGGTTGGCGGATCGCCGTTGCGGTCACCTTGATTGCGGCATTGTACGCGTTCATCTTGCGTGAGCATCTACCACAAGAACCCGTGCACCAAGCTAGTAAGCACACCCCGTTCAAGGAATTGCTCCAGCCACAACACGCCAAGCCCTTGTTCACCTTGAGCATCATGTGGTTTATCGTGATGTTGACTTACTACGGGATCTTCTTATGGTTACCGAGTGTTTTGACGATGCGGGGCTTTTCAATCGTCAACTCGCTGGGCTACACCCTGGCGATGAGCGTCGCCCAGCTACCCGGCTATTATCTTGCCGCTTGGTTGATGGGCAAGATCAGCCGCAAGCTGATCATGGGCATCTACTTGCTTGGGACGATCGGTGCCGCCTTGGTTTTTGGCACTGCCAACTCCACGGCGATCATCTTAATCGCCGGTGCGGCCTTGTCTTTCTTTGATTTAGGCGCTTGGGGCACGCTGATTGCGTTGACTCCTGGCCAGTTTCCCCAAGCCATTCGTGGCACCGCCATGGGTTGCGCACAGTCGGTCGGCCGTATCGGTGCGACCATCGGCCCTTTCTTGGTAGGCTGGCTGTTTGATGCCGGCATCGGCATCCACGGCGTGTTTGGCATCTTTGTTGGAATGTTGTTAGTTGCACTCGTCGTGTTGCTTGTCGGCGTCAAGGACTTCAACGTGCTTGATGACACCCAAACAACTTCGGAGGCCCCTCATGCCGCTAAACTTTAATCAAGTCAAAACCAGTCTTCAGACCTTCATTGATGAAGATCTCGGCACCGGCGATCTCACCGCCAGCTTATTGGCCGGCCGCACTGCCCATGGCACCTTCTTGGCCAAAGGTGATGGCGTCGTCGCCGGCTTGCAACTGCCTGAATTTATCTATCAGTTGCTCGGTGGGCAATGGGATTACCAGCCGCTCGTCGCCGAAGGTGCCAAAGTGGCCGCCGGTACGGTGATCGCAGAGGCGTCTGGGGACATGGACATCCTGCTGGCGGCTGAGCGCTTGAGTCTCAACCTAATGCAGCGCATGTCTGGGATTGCGACTGCCACCGCCGAAGCCGTGGCGACGCTGGACGATGCCAACATCCAGATCCTCGATACCCGCAAAACCGCCCCGGGCTTGCGGGCCTTCGATAAATACGCGGTGCGTGTCGGTGGCGGCGTCAACCACCGCATGGGGCTTTACGATTGCGCGATGCTCAAAGACAACCATTGGGAGGCCGTTGGCGATCTCGGCACCGCCATTACCCAGCTGCGTCGCGTCCTCGGTCCGACCAAGAAGATCGAAGTCGAGGTGGAAACCGAAGCCGAGCTTCACTCGGCGATCAAAGCCCGCGCAGATATCATCATGTTCGACAATCAAAGCCCCGCCACCGTGCAGGCTTGGCAAAAACAGGTCCCGGCTGGCATCTTGACTGAGATTTCAGGCGGCATCACCCTCGCCAACATTCATGATTACGCAGGCACTGGTGCAGATTCGCTGTCCCTCGGCTTTTTGACCAACAGCGTCACCAACCTAGATATCAGCTTCAATCTCGACTAAGCCTTGCCGCGACTAAAAAAGATCCCGTCCAAACCGATTATGGTTTTGGGCGGGATCTTTGTGATTCTCTAGTCTGGTTATTTGAGCAAATATGGCTTATCAAATTCTTCGTCGTAGCTGGTCAAGATCTTCGGGCCGTCGTTGGTGATGACGATCGTGTGCTCAAACTGCGCACAGTCAGAACCGTCAGCGGTCACATAGTATTCCCAGTCTTCGTTAGGAACTTGCTTGGCGGCAATCTTCCAGGTGCCGGTAGTAATCATCGGTTCGATGGTGATGGTCATGCCAGCCTTGAGCCGCAAGCCGTGCCCCGCTTCGCCATAGTGTGGCACGTTAGGGCTTTCGTGCATGGTCGGCTGGATGCCGTGGCCAATCAATTCGCGAACGTCGCCGTAGCCGTTTTCGTCTTCGGTGAAGTGTTGGATCGCGTAGCCAACATCGCCAAGCCGGTTACCGACTTGTGCCTGGTCGATGCCCAAGTACAAGGCTTTTTTGGTGATGTCCATCAGCTTCTGGCGCTTGTCAGAAACCTTACCAACCGCATAAGTGCGGCAGGCGTCGGACATGTAACCTTGCCAGTTCACAACCGAATCCACGGCAACAATGTCGCCTTCTTGAAGGATCAAGCCCTTGCGCGGGATCGCATGCGCGACTTCATCGTTGATCGAAACACAGGTAGCGTAGTTGTACCCTTCGACGCCTTTTTCTTCAGCGACGGCGCCGTGCGACTCGATCCATTCGTTAGCGAACTTCTCGATTTCCCAGCTGGAAATTCCCGGCCGGATGATGGTTTCAAGCTTCTTGTACATGTCGCCCAAGATCTTACCGGACTTAGCCATGCCTTCGATTTCTCGTTCTGATTTAAGCGTGATCAATGTGTGCACTTCCTATTTAAAATTGTCTTCGTTCTTCAGTGTAACACAACTGCCATTAATGACAACAAAAGTCGCTCCTGGCGCGGTTTTCAAGCCTATTTCACAGAAGCAACATACTGCTTGAGCCCACTAAGCAATGGTGTGTGCGTCATGAAGCCAAAGGCGTTGATCTTGTCAACATTCGCATAAGAATCGCGGATGTCTCCTTGGCGGGCGTCTTGATAGGTCGCGTTAAGCTTCTTGCCGGTGATCTGTTGCAGGTCATCAGCGACTTGTTGCAAGGTGGTTTGCTTACCGTTAGCGATGTTGAAGACGTCTGCGCGCGCTTCTGGCGTATGCAGCAGGCCGATGATAGCAGACACCACGTCGCCAACAAAGACGAAGTCGCGCGTCTGGCCGCCATCCCCGAAGAACGTGAACGGCTTGTCGTTGATCAAGGCGTTCAACAGGATCGACAACACGCCGCTGTATGGGGATGCCGGGTTCTGCTTAGGCCCAAAGACGTTGAAGAACCGTACGGTGACAAACGGCAGGTCGTACAGCCGGGCATAGTTGATGATAGCCCGCTCGGTGGCATACTTGTCGACAGCGTATTGTGTCAGCGGATTCACCGCCATGGCTTCTTGCTTTGGCAAGGCGGGATCGTCACCGTAAACCGCCGCAGAGCTGGCGAAGAACAACTTTTTGAGCGGAATGTGTTCCGCGCGGATCGTCTCGATAATGTTCAGGTTTGCTTCTTGGTTGATCTCGTGGGTGTAATATGGGCGGTCAACGGAATCAGCGACTGAAGCGATCGCCGCCAGCAAAACGATATAGTCAAACTTCTCGTTGCGCACCAAATCACTCATGAAGGCGTGATCGGTGATGCTGTGTTCCAAGAACCGCACCTTGTCAGATTGCGGCAGGTTTGACTTCAACCCCATCGATAGATCATCGACGACCACGATTTCATTGTCGCCTAACACCAGCTGATCCACCAGGTTAGAACCAATGAAACCGGCGCCGCCAGTGACTAAATATTTTGCCATTTGAATTCCTCCTGAATGCGCCGAGATAACAGCGCCAGTTGCATACACATTATTCTACCATATTCCACAAGTCACGCCGCATGCAACAGGTAGCCGTTCGGTCAAGATTTTGCTATAATGGCGTGAAAGCACGTTAAGAAAGGAAGTTTCGGCATGGTCAAAGCAGCAATTGTATATGCCAGTATGACTGGGAACAACGAAGAAATCGCAGGCATCGTTGAAGAGGAGTTTGAGAAATATAACGTCGAGGTCGACACCACCGAGGTAAGCCAAGCAGACGCTGAGGATTTCGAAGACGTCGACATCTGTGTCGTCGCCACCTACACCTATTCAGATGTCGGCGATGGCGTTTTACCTGACGAGGCGGTCGATTTCTTCGATGACCTCAAGGAACTTGACCTCACCGGCAAGGTTTACGGGACCTGTGGCTCAGGCGACAGCTTCTATGATGACTTCTGCACCAGTGTCGATGACTTCGCTAAGGCTTTTGAAGCCACCGGTGCCACCAAAGGCGCCGAATCCGTCAAAATCGATCTGGCCCCAGAAGACGATGATATCAAGGCGCTGGAAGCCTTCACTAAGGCTTTGGTCGACAAGCAAGCCAGCCTATAATTAGAAGAAGCATTAGCAAACGTCGGGACAACCCCACCTGCGGGTAGGTTGCCCCGGCGTTTGCGTTTCTGCGCGAAACGCTTAATATAATTGAAGCCGATTTCAGAAACCACGTGCACAATTCAATCGGACGATGTATACTCTGGATAAAGGTAGGTGTTCGATATGCTTTATGATTTTAAAGCAACGCTAGAAAATGGTGAGACATATTCACTCGATCAATATCGCGGCAAGGCTTTGGTGATCGTTAATACCGCCACCAAATGCGGTTTCTCGCCGCAGTTCAAACAACTCGAAGAATTATATCAAAAGTATCAAGATCAAGGCTTGGTGGTGCTCGGCTTTCCGTCCAACCAGTTCAAACAAGAACTCGCGTCCGGTAGCGAAGCGGCAGAAGCCTGCCGCATGACCTATGGTGTGACTTTCCCGATGCACACCATGACAGTGGTCAATGGCGACAATGCAGATCCGCTGTTCAAGTATCTCAAGCACGAAGCGCCAGGCGCTTTGGGCGAGTCCATTAAGTGGAACTTCTGCAAGTTCTTGGTCGATCGTGACGGTCAAGTCGTCGAACGCTTCGCACCAAAAACCAACCCAGAAAAAATGATTCCTGCGATTGAACAAGCACTTCAAGTCGCGTCTAAATAAACACCAAAGGCCCGAGAAACTGGTTAGTTTCTCGGGCCTTTGGTGTTTTTTAGTGTTGGCTTAACGCTTTTGGTACTGGCGCTCTTGCCCTTCCACGCCAGTCAGTACGAAGTCGCCGGCAAAATAATCAGGGTCTGCTTGATAATCTTCAGCGCTATATGGCACCTTATCTTGGAACACGTGCTCGTATTCAGTAACGCTCAGGCGCTTGCGGCCGTCAAGCAACTCACGGTGAGCGGCCGAGTGTAACTGCTTTTTGAACCCTTCGACCAACGTCGCGGAGAAGAACTCTCCCACGGCGCCCGACCCGTATGAGAACAACCCCAGCCGATCGCCTGCGCGCAAACTGTCATCCAGTTCGAGCAAAGACAACAGCCCCAAGTACAGCGACCCGGTGTACAGATTACCCACCCGTCGTGAATACTGGATGCTGGCGTCAAAATGCTGCATCAACTGGTCTTGTTGGTCTTCGGCTGCCGTTGGTAAGACCAACCGCAACGCTTTAAGGCCCATCTTTGTGTAAGGCAAGTGGAAACACAACGCCTTGAAATCGGCAACGCGACGGCCAGACTCCTGCTGGTACTGCTGCCAGACCTTCTGGAAAAAGTCGAGGTACTGTTCGGTGGAATACTTCCCTTTGGCAAGTGCCAGGTCGGTGTATACTGGGCGCCAAAAATCCATGATTGACTGACTGCGGTATACCGAATCATCGGCCAAGGCCAAGATCCGCGGTTCTGTGCTGACGATCATCGCCACTGCACCGGCACCTTGTGTGACCTCACCGCCGGTCGCTAACCCATAGCGCGCGATGTCAGAAGCAATCACCAGTGCCTTTTTGTCAGGATGCGCAGCGACAAAATCACGCGCCATCATCAGTGCTGCCGTCCCACCGTAACACGCTTCTTTCAACTCGATGGCCCGGGCCCATTCACTCAAACCAAGCAACTGCTGAATATACAATGCTGCGGCTTTTGAAGAATCGATGCCGGTTTCAGTTCCCAACGCGATCAGCCCGATCTTGTCGCGGTCTTCTGCCGTTAAGATTTCCGCGGCTGCTTGGGCGCCCATCGTCACGATATCTTGGCTGCCTGGAGCCACGGCTTGTTGATCCTGGCCGATACCGATAGTGTATTTGTCAGGCTCATCACCTCTAGCCTTGGCCAATTCGACCAAGTCCAGATAAAATCCCGGTGTCGCCATGCCGATCTGATCGATTCCAATTGTCACGATGTCTACCCCTTTTGTTTTCTGATTTGTGCCAACAAGGCTTGGGCGGTAGCCAGATCTTTGTTGGCGTTTTGCAACGCCGCCGCCACCGCCTGAATCTCGTCACCTTGCGCCCCGGCCTGCATCGCCAGCGCATTGGCTTGAAGCGCCATGTGCCCTTGCTGAATGCCGGGCCCAGCCAGTGCCCGTAAAGCGGCGAGGTTTTGGACTAAACCCAATGCCGCCAAAACTCGCTGGAGCGTCGCCACATCCGTATAGTGGCCGAGACGCTTGGCCGCCTGGGCCGCTGGTAGCGCAGAGATCGCACCACCGACCACGCCGACCGGCAACGGGAGTGTCAACTGCCCACGCAACCGCTCATCTTCGATCTGCCAGGTGCTCAGGCCCCGGTATTGACCGGCGCTTGCCGCGTATGCGTGCACCGCGGCCGCGACTGCACGGGTATCGTTACCAGAAGCCAATACGCCGGCTTGAATGCCGTTCATGATGCCTTTGTTATGTGTGACCGCACGCGCGACATCCACTTGGGCAAGCCGCGAGAGCTGGGCGATACGGTCAGCCACTTCAGCGCCGGTGCGTCCTTTGGTAGCCACAGCCGCCACAGGAATGGCGACTTTAGCAGTCGTCAGCTGTGTGCTGGCGTTACTCAAAATCGCGACCAAGGCAGGCTGATGCAACCACTCCCCGATCACCTTAGCCAAGGCCTCGCAGATCGTGTTCACGATGTTGGCTCCCATGGCTGCCTGCGTGTCGATGGCCAAAGTCACTTTCAGGAACTCAGCCACCGACGTCACGGTCACATTGCGCAACCCGCCGCCGCGACGAACGATTGATGGATGGGCGGCTGTAGCCGCGGCTTGCAACGCAGGGATTTTTGCCGTGATCAAGGCCGCCGCCGCAGGCACATCTGCCACCTCGGCAAAAACAATCTCGCCTTGCACCAAGTGGGCTGTCGTGGCGGTCTGGACGCCACCGCCCATGGCCGCCAACCGCGCGCCGTTAGATGCCGCCGCAATCACGGAAGGCTCCTCAGTGCTCATCGGGACCTGATAAGTGACGCCGTCGACAAGTAGATTACGGGCGACACCCAGCGGTAAAGCAAACTGGCCAATCTGATTTTCGCTCAACGCTGAAGCCACTCCGGCAGGCAACACCGAATCTTGTTGCCAAAAGGTGGCATCTTCAGGCGTCAGGTAGCCTTCTGCCACCAGTTGCTTCAACCGTCCGGCGGCGTCTTGTTGATAAAATTTCATCCGCTTCTCCTATGCCCGCAACTGCATGGCAACCCCTATGCCACCACCGACGCAAAGCGCTGCGACGCCGGTGTGTTCCTGCAAACGCCGCAGTTCGTGTACCAGCGTCACCACCAGCCGCGCACCGCTGGCCCCTAATGGATGGCCTAAAGCGATGGCGCCACCTTGCGGGTTCACCCGAGCTGGGTCGATACCAAGATCACGGACGACCGCGACGCTTTGGGCGGCAAACGCCTCGTTCAACTCAAGCGTGTCGATATCATCAATAGCGGTATCGGTCTTGGCTAGCAGCGTTTCGATCACCCGCTTTGGCGCGTACCCCATGACCCGAGGCGCGATGCCACCTTCAGCGTAGCCATCAATTGTTGCCAACCACGACAAACCCAGCTCTTTTGCTTTGGCTTGGGTCATCAAAATCAACGCCGCGGCGCCATCGTTGATGCCACTGGCGTTACCAGCAGTGACGGTACCGTTGCTCCGAAATGACGGGTGCAACTTTGCAAGCTTCTCTGCACTCGTGTCTGGACGCGGGCCTTCATCTTGAGTGACAGTGATCTCCCCGCGGCGGCTCGCCACCGTTACAGGCGTGATCTCGTCACTAAAATCGCCGTTTGCGATTGCTGCAACGGCTTTTTGATGTGACGCCAGCGCAAAGTCATCTTGTTCCTGACGGGAAACTTGATACTCTGTCGCAACGTTTTCAGCCGTGATACCCATGGGTTCGTTGCTGAAAGCATCCGCCAACCCGTCTCGCATCATTCCATCAACGAAAGACACATCCCCGAGTTTCTTGCCAAAGCGCATGTTCGGCGCGTAAAACGGCGTCTGACTCATGTTTTCAGTACCACCAACCAACACGATCTGCGCGTCTCCCATGGCGATTGCGGCTTGGCCGAGACGGATCGCCTTGAGGCCGCTACCGCAGACTTCATTGACGGTCATCGCGGTGCTTTCGGGACGCATTCCGACGCCCAGCGCGATTTGGCGGGCAACGTTTTGACCAGAATTTGCTTGCAAGACATTGCCAAAAATCGCCTGATCGATGCTTGCCGGGTCGATTCCTGCCGCTTGGATCGCGGCTGCCGCAGCGTGTTGCCCTAACTCAACGGCAGAAAGTGAACTGAGCGCCCCGCCAAACTTACCGATGGCAGTCCGCTTGGCGCTAACGATTACGATTGATTCCATGCTGTCCTCCAAGTGTGCCGGTATGCCGGCTGCGACGAAATTGTACTCAATCATTATACGCGATTGACTCGGGTTTGGGTAACTACCATAAAGAATTCTTAAGCCTCACTGGTAGGCATCAACGCGACCAAAAATAACATGGCACCAAAAAAGGCGTGGGCTTAACGCCACACGCCTGATCAGCGGTTATGATTGCAACGTCACGCCCACGGTTTCGACATGATCGTCTTGATAGACGAAAACCGCCCCGAAGATCCCCGGACGAGTCTCCCACCCTAGGATCGGTGCCCCGGCGAAAAACAGGCGCTTAGCCTCGGTTTCTGCCACCACCGATTCTTTGGCAAATACTGTCACCCCAGAAAGTTTGGTTTGCAACGGCGCCCCCGTGCGCGAATCAAGCAGATGGTGATATTGCTTGCCGTCGACGATCAAAAACCGCTCGTAGATGCCGCTGGTAACCGCTGAACACGCCGGTAACACCACACGGCCGAGCTCGACATGCCGCTTTTGTTGCGGATCTTGGACCCCAATCACCCAACGGCCGTCTTGCCGGCGGGCGGAATCCCCGACAAAAAGCAGATTCCCGCCCAGATCGATGATGCCACTGGCGACGCCATACGCACGCCAGAGATCCGCAACGCGATCGGCGATCTCGCCTTTGGCGATCCCCCCTAAGTCGAGTTCCATCCCGGATTTGGTCAAAAACACCGACTGTTCGGCATCGTTTAAGACGACATCAGCGGGGTCGATCAGCTGGCGGCGTTGCGCGATCGCTTCAGCGTCCGGCACGTGCGCGCCTTCAAAACCAATCGCCCAAAGCTTGACCAGCGGCCCGATCAACGCGTTGAAGCCGAAATCTTCACGACTGGCGGCAACGGCGCGACAAACCAGCTGATAGGTCTCGTGCGACACCCTCACTGGCTTATCGCCGGCAGCATGATTGATTGCCATCACCTCGGACACCGGCCGGTTGACCGTCAGCCGATCTTCGTATTCCACGATCAAGGCACTCGCCGCATCCAGCGCACTATCGCTGGTTTCGCCAAACGTCGTCAAGGTGATCGTCGTCCCGAGACCGTGGGTGATCTTAATCCGCTTGGTGGTTGCTAAACTCAATGTTCTGAAGCCCCACTAGTGGCATCTGGTTGGCCGGCATCGCTCGCAGGTGCAGCTGGCTGGTCGGTGTCGGTGGCACTTGCCCCACTGGCGGCGTCAGACTTACCAGCCGGTTCCGTGGCGGCACCTGTGGTTGCGCTGGCACCGCTGGTGGCATCGGTTTGGCTGGCGCCGCTAGTGCCGTCGCTGGCCCAGGCGCCTTCTTCATAGAAGTTCAAGATGTGCTCGACAGAACCGGTGAACTCGATGGTGCCCAGATAAGACCCGTCAACATCGCGTAATGCATAATATTGGATCAACACGCGGTGGCCGTGCATGACCAGCGGCCGCGAAACGGAATCTTGGGACCCGTCTTTGAAGGAATTGATGATCTTCATCACGATCGGCAATGCCTTAGGCGGATGGCATTCCTCGACGCTTTCTCCGAGTTCGCGCGGTGAACGCACGTGTTCGCGATTCGGCTTATTGGAAAACCAGGTGAAATGATCGGTGTGGTCGATCAAGTCGATTTCAAACGGAATCGTTGAAAAGATCTGTTGCACCTCGCGGAAGCTCAAGCGTCCGGTTGGAAAGTTGATGTACGCGTCGTCTAAATATGGTTTGTTGATGCCCATGTCAGAATCCCCCGTTTCGATTTGTTCGATGAAGTTCATAAAGTTGACAAAGTATCGCTCCAGCTCGCGTTGCACTGAGGCAGAAGTGACGTTGCCATCGACAAACACCTTGGCCGCATTCCCGATCAACATTTCATTGCCAGACAGTGTATACGAATCACAATCCGGTGACGCCAAGATCTGGCGCAGATGTTCTTGCGCGCGAGAAGATGCCTGTTCCCCGTAGCTGGCCCCAACGATCATCGCCGGTTTGTGGCGCAAGACATTGGAACGATACGACAGCCACTCGATGGCAGACTTTAACGCCGCCGGGATAGAGTGGTCGTATTCAGGCGTCGAAAAAATCACCCCATCGGCCAACTGCACGGCTTTTTTGAACTTCCAGATGGCCATATCGGGCTTTTTATCAACAGAAAATGCCGGCAGCTGATCGATTTCCACAATCTGGATGTCGGCCAGCTGGCTGAAGTGTTTTTGCATATATTGGAGCAACGAGCGGTTGTAGGAAAAATCCGCGTTGGTGCCAACAATCGCCGTTAATTTCATTGTCCGTCTCCTTCCTTGCTAGCGGCATAAAGTTGATGCATCGCTACAAAATCTTTGAATTGCTGGTAGCAAAGCGTCAAAAAGTCGACCGTACCGGTGTCTTTAAGTTCCCCGTCGGCATCAAACGCCTCGTCTGCGGCGCCGAGCAAAAACTCGTTGCCGGAAAAGACTTGGGCGTTGACCCCTGGTGAGTCTAAGATCTGGCGCAGGTGTAGTTGCGCGCGGGAAGAGCCTTGCGGATAGATCGACGCACCCACGATCATCACCGGCTTATCTTGGAACGGATGCAACCGGTAAGATTCCCATTCAATGACCGATTTCAGCCCAGAAGGCACACTGTGGTTGTATTCTGGACAACCAATGATGACCCCGTCGGCAGCTTCGATCGCTTGGGCGAGCGCGACGGCGGGTTGCGGATCTTCTTGCGGATGGTTTTCATTGAACATCGGGAAATCGAGGATATCGATCACTTGAATTTCGTCATCGGCAAAATGGCGATGCATATACTGTAACAATTTGCGGTTGTATGAATGGGCGGCGTTGGAGCCGACGATTGCGACAAATTTCACATTAATCACTCCTTATTGTCAGCGGCGGCAACTCAATTGATGAAGTTGCCAATAAGCAAATTGTAACCGATTTAACAAAGATTGCAATCACTGATGATTGCGATTCACTGTCTCTTATCGCCTTCATTCTTGGCATTTTCTAAGATACCGTAATGAACGCCTTTTCAATTGCAACACAAAAGTAATTGTCAATCGCTTCATAATTCTTTAGAATGAAAGTTGTGATTAGAATCACGCTTACATATAATTTTGGAGGAAAATTTTTACCATGCGTAAAACTAAAATCGTTTCGACCCTCGGGCCAGCGTCCAATGATCTCAAGACCATCAAGGCCTTGATCAATGCCGGCGCCAATATTTTCCGCTTCAACTTCTCGCACGGCGATCACGCCGAACAGCTCGGCCGGATGAACTTGGTCAAGCAAGCGATGAAAGAAACTGGCGTTAAAGTTGGCTTAATGCTGGACACCAAAGGCGCGGAGATCCGCACGACCGCGACCACAGACGGTAAAAAAGTCGAGTATGCCACCGGCGACAAGATCACCTTGTCCATGAACACCGGCAAGCTCAGCCAAAAAGGCGCCGTCGACATTACCTACGGGGGCTTGTACGATGACGTCGAGATCGGCCATCACGTCTTGTTCGACGACGGCTTGTTAGACACCGAGATCATCGCTAAAAATCCCGACAAACGCGAATTAACGCTGGAAGTGCAAAACCCAGCAGCGCTGGGTTCTAAAAAAGGCGTCAACTCCCCTGGCGTTTCCTTGCAGCTCAAAGGCATCACCGACAAGGATAAAGACGACATCCGCTTCGGGGTCGCCCAAGGCATCAACTTCATCGCGGCCAGCTTTGTCCGCAAGGTTTCTGATGTGCAAGAGATCAAAGACGTGCTCAAAGAAGTCGGTGGCGAAGACGTCTTGATCATCCCCAAGATCGAATCTCAAGAAGGCATCAACAACGCCGATGATATCCTCGAAGCCGCTGACGGGTTGATGGTCGCCCGTGGGGACATGGGCATCGAGATCCCTTATGAAGAAGTGGTCGCCGTGGAACAAGAATTGATTCACAAGTGCAACCTCGTCGGCAAGCCGGTCATCACCGCGACGCAGATGCTCGATTCCATGCAAGAAAACCCGCGGCCGACACGTGCTGAGGTGACCGACGTGGCCTTTGCGGTGTTGCAAGGCACCGACGCAACCATGCTTTCTGGCGAATCTGCTAACGGGGATTACCCTGTCCAGTCTGTCCACACGATGGCTGTCATCGACGAACGTGCCGACAAAATGCTACCCAAGCACAGCCCTGTGCTCGATGAACTAAAGCAAGCTGGCTCAATTACCACGACGACCGCCATCGCCGCGGTCACAGCAGCTGAGCGCGTCAATGCTAAAGCCATTATCGCCTTAACTGCCAGTGGCTACACCGCCCGCCAGATTTCCCGCTTGAAACCAGTTGCCCCGATTCTGGCTGTCACCTATGACGAGCGTACCGCTTCCAGCCTGTTGTTATCTTGGAACGTGACGCCAGTCGTGTTCGACAAAGGCAAAGAATTTGAAGCCTTGGTCGCAGAAGCCGAAGCCAAACTGGTCGCTTCGGGTGAGCTAACTGCCGGCGACGTGGTGGTCATCGTTGCCGGACTGCCGCTGTATGAACCAGGCTCCACCAACAACGTGATGTTGCGACGTGTCGCCGACTAATATCAACAAAGCGCCTGCCACAATTGTGGCAGGCGCTTTTACTTTGCTCAGCTTTGTTCCTGCTGACGAAACCGCTTCTTGAAGAAATCATGGAGCTTGCCTCTAGAGTGATGTAGATGCCCTGTGAAATATTCAGCGACCAACGCATTGATCACCGCCCCGATCAACAGCAACATCGCACTGAAGTTGAGCCACAATAGCAACACCATGAAGGTCCCGATCGTCCCGTAGGAGCTGAACCGGGCACCAAAATAGCGCATATAAAGCGAAAAGCCTTGCGCGAGCGCCAACCAGGAAACGATCGTGAACACCCCGCCGGGAAACACCGTCCACATTGCGATGCGAGCGTTGGGTAAGAAATAATCGAGGACAAAAATCACGACCACCAACGCAGACAGCGTCACCGGCCAACGTAACGTGTCGAAGGTGCTCAACCAACCATCTGATAATCCTAAGAGCGGCACTAACCATTCGAGAAACTGGCGGCCGAAGGTAAACGCGATCATGACTAGCCCTAACAGCAAAACCAGCGAGAAGATCATCAGCATCGATAACAAGCGCTGGACGATAAAGTTTGATCGCGGATTGACCCCGTACGCCTTATTGAACCCGTTTTTCAAGCCGTTGACGCCCAAACTCGCGGCCCAAAGCGTCCCGATCGCCCCGATGGACAACGCCGACCCAGAAGTTGAATTAAGGAGGTTATGAATGACAGGATCGATCCAACCCATGATCGATGCGGGTACCACCTGTTCGAGGTAGTCGCTCACCCCATCATAACTCAGCCCAAAAAGTGGCAACAAGTTTCCCAGCAGGATCAACATGGGAAATAACGATAAGAGAGAATAAAAGGCGAGACTGGCTGCCGTAGCGCCAAGTTCAGCATCCCCAAAGCGGCGGATGGCCAGCTTCAAAAACTCACGAAACTTGACACGTTTGGGCAATACCTTGTTAGCTAATGGGATCCGTGTATCTGCCAACACCTGGCGCTCATCGTCGGTCAGCTTCATGGTGTGATCGGGTTGCGGACGTTTTAAAACCCACCGTCGCTTCGCGCTCATGACGCCTTCCTCCTTTAACGTCAAAAGGTGGGTCATTGCCCACCTTGAAGACCTAATACGCTTTAACAACATTGCCACTGGCATAAACGAAATACATGTGGATGGCAACGCTTGAACCATCTGCTTGCGTCTGATACAACCCGACTTGATAAGCTGGGACCCCGTTGTAATCGGTCGAATAATCGATCACACCCACATTGTCGACACGTCCGGCAACGGCGTTGGGATTCTGGGCGAGGTATGCTTGCATGGTTGCGACCGCCTTTTGCTTCGCGCCGGCGCCGCTTGTGGCCGCTTTGCTTGAAGAAGCGGCACGGCTAGAAGACGAGTCACTCGCGGCTGACGCATTAGAAGCTGCCGCTTGCGAGGACTGGCTGGCAGCAGCTGTTTCGGCGCGGCTGGCTGACGCAGACTTGCTGGCAGCGATCATGCTGGCGCTAGCGGCCCGTTTACTTGAAGCAATGCGGGCGCTGTCACGTTTCTTGGTCGTTTTCTTGGCCGGTTTATGCGTGCTCGCCGACGACTTTTTACTCGACGACACGACTTGGATTTTCGCCGGGGCGTGATGCTTGGTGACAGTCGACTGCCGCGCCGCACTAGCACCGATGCCAAAATGCGGCAAGACCCGATCGTAAGCCAGCACCGCCGCTAACAAAACCACCACCACGACGAGTTGCCGCCGCGCAGAGCGAACAACAATGACCATCCGCCGCTCACGCGTGCGCACATATTCTTTGCGCGCCGCCGCAGTATACCGAATGTAGAAGCTGATCAAAACGATCACCAAAAGCGCCACTAATGCCAATTCACGCACTAGCATATTATGTAGCAAACTGACCCCCATAATTGCGACCCTCCATTGATTACGATAGGCTAATTATAGCAGTGTGGCATGCACACGGCCAACTCTCTGGCGAAAAAAAGCCGACGACGCGATCAAAAAAGACCCGCCCCAGGCCCACGGGTTTCAGGACTGTGACAGATCATCGTTGTTATCAGGATTTAGTCGAGCAGTTCATGAACTTGAAAAGGTAGTGGCTCGATGGCTGCTTTTTGCCATTGACCCTTCAGCGCATCAGTGTCGACACTGGCATCGACCAACGCGATACCACAATCTCCGCCACCGGCACCGCTAGACTTTGCCGCCCCGCCGGCACGTTCTGCTAGATCACACATTTTTTGGAGAATTGGGGTTTCGATCTCAACCCCTGACAAGCTGGCTAAATGGTTGAGTAATTGACGGTTGGCACGAATACCGGCTTGAATTGCCGCCAAGGAATGCCTGCGGAAGCCTTCAATTAAGCCTTCAAGCGTGTTGCGGCTGGCCGCTAAAAACGCCTGGTATTCGTCGTGCTGCTTTGCTTGAGCGATGGCAATCTTGTCCACCAAGCGGCTGGTCGAAGCCGGCGAGCCGGTCCAGCCAATTAACAGTTGCATGTTAGCCGGCGCATCGAGCAATTCGATCGACAGATCTGGCCAGTCCATCTCAAGCAACTCGGAAAGCGAATGTTCTCGCCGTTCGGCCGCAAGCCACGCCTTGTCAAAGGAGCGATAAGCGATCCACCCGCCATAAACGGACGCGGCAATGTCACCAAGGCTCCCGTTGCCTTGGATGTCCAAGTGTGCGATCGCAGCGAGTTTGTAGATTTGATCTTTGGACATATGCAACTGATAGAACTGATTCAACGCCTTGACGGTCGCCACAGTCACCGCTGCAGAAGAGCCCAGCCCATATTTTTTCCCGTCGGTAGCATCAAGGTCGGAGTCGACATCCATGTTATAAAGCGATAACGGCTTGCCTAACTCACGCGCGTAAATCTCGGTGCAACGGATTGCACTCAAGATATAGTGAAATGGGTTATCGCGGTTATCAAAAACCATCTCATCACCGTTGCGTTGCCAAGTTAACGAATTCTCCTGGTACTGCTTTGAGTTGATGCTCCCATACGTGTCGGCGACTTCCACTGTTACCGTCACGAATTGATTTAAAGCCACGATTACCGCGGGGTACCCAGTTTCCACCACCGCGTATTCACCGGCAATATAAAGCTTGCCTGGCGCCTGCGCTGTTACCAATCCATCAGAACCCTTCACCAAAATTTTTCAGACCGTATCACGATCTTGTGCGCTATGATTATACGTCCAATGGCGGATAATGTCTCATCCCACCCACAACCGTAACTAATTCTTGAGAAACGCACCTTATCTATTCTATTCATCTTGAATCGGAAAAACAATAACCAATGTTTTCTGAAAAGGTGCTTGGATCTATCGCTTCATGCTCATGTTTTAGATAAGTCGCGCTGACACCACGAAAAAGCGCAAGTCAACGCACACGATGACTTGCGCAATGCCGATATGTTTGTGTCCCACCAATCAACCCACGAGTTCTTGATTGATCTTGATCTGCTTGGCGTCGATTGAAAAGCGCTTGTTGGCGATAAAGTCATGAACAACGGCCTGCAAGATGTCCGTCATCTGGCTCCGGGTCAATTCGATGAAACCCGGTGCCATCAAGTTGCAGATCCCCGTCGCCACAATCCACAAACCAGTCAAGGTGTCCCGGCGGCGCTGCGGATCCAGCTTGACTGCCGGTGCGTAATCATTGAACCGTTTGAGGGCGGTCGAAAACGCAAACTCGCGCATCTCAGCGACACCAAAATGATCTTCGACAAATACCGCACGATAAAGCATCCGGTTTTCCAAAGCAAAATCGATATAGGCCAACCCCAAGTCGACAATCGGATCATCTGTGTATCGGCGAGACACTTGATTCGTCAGTTCGGTTTTGATTCGTTCCATCACCGCAGACTTCAACTCCCCCATTGAGTTGAACTCCAGATAGATTGGCTGCGTCGAACAGTTCAAATGCCGCGCAATATTACGCGCCGTGAAGCTCTTGAAGCCTTCTTCGACGACGAGTTGATAAGCTGTCTCTAAAATCTGCGTTTCTGTGATTGACTTTCTGCGAGCCATGCGGTTCCCCCACTTTCATACTGTTTACCCCAGGATACTTATAATGTTATTTTACCAAAGCATCACGAAAACGCAATCATTAATGTTTAGAAAAACACATAATCCGCTGAGATGCGCTTCACCTAGATAAAATGACACCTTGTTCACCACCGTGGTTTGTCCTGCTGCAGGGCCCAAATGTTATCTGGTCGCCTTCATTAAAGTACCAGCTAACGCGGACCACGCAACAAAAGTCATCAAAAAAGCAGCCACATGGCTGCTTTTGTTGAAACTATTCCGCTCGCAAGGCGATCGCGGCATCTTTTTTGGCCGCCATCCGGGCAGGCACATGGCCGCCTAAAATCGTGAGGATCGTCGAAACAATCACCAAGATCACCGCGTGCAGCGGATTCAAGACGGCAACGTTGCTCAATCCTGTGACCCCGACAAGCAAAGAATTAATTGGGAAGGTCAATGTCCAAGCGACGACGACCCCGAAGACACCAGCCCCGAAGCCTAAGATGAACGTCTCCGCGTCAAACACCCGCGTGATGTCTTTCTTCCGTGCCCCTAAGGCCTTCAGCACCCCAATTTCTTTGGTGCGTTCCAAGACGCTGGTGTAGGTGATGATTGCGATCATGATCATCGAGGTGACCAGACTGATCCCGGCAAAGGCAACCAAGACGTAGGTGATGGCATCCATCAACCCACCCGTCATGTCAGAAACTGTCCCTGCCAGATCGGTGTAAATGACCTGGTCAGCCTTCGCTTTGCCTTTGTTCCACTTGTCAAGATATTTCAAAACCTTGTCTTTGAGCTTAAAACTAGACGGATAGATCTGAATCGACGTCGGGGTACTCGAACCACCCAAGCTCGTCAGCAGCGTGCCGCGCGTGGCGGCATCCATGCTTTGGCCAGTAATCACGTTGGCCTGACTGCTCTTTTGAGCGGTGACGATCGCCGAGTTTTTATTGGCGTTCAAGACCTGTTTGGTCAACGCGGCGCTATACGCCACCCCACTCGCCAACAAACCATCAGAATTCTTGGACTTGACCCGCACGATCCCGGAAACAGTGAGCGTCTTAGTGTTGGCCGCAGACGCAGCTTGGTCCAAATTTTGCGTTGGCATGAAGGTGCCAGTCGGAAGCTTGGTGTAATAGTTGTTGTTGGCAACGACCTGTACCTTGGTGCCGACCAAGTCGCCAAAGTTGAGTTTTTGGCCTTCCTTCGGAGTGTAGCCCAGGTTCTTCAGCGCGTTGATATCAATGGAGTTATCCTTGTTGACGACTAAAATGATGTCAGTCGTCTTCGTCGGGTACTTCCCTGCAATCACCTTGTAATAGGTTTTCAAGAAACTTTGACCACCGTTGCGGTCGATTGGGTAAACCGAACCTCCGACGCCGGTGGAAGCCGCCATCATCGACGAGTAATCGACACTCTTAGAATCAGGGTTAGCTGTCGAGAAGGTGACGGCTTTATACTTACCGTCAACTTTACGGATCAGGTTCATCCCCGTCCCGTAAGTCACAGCTATGTTCTTAGCATCTTTTTTAGGCACCTTGTTGATGTAATCTAGATACTGATCGGTGAGTTTGTTGGTGTGTTGCGCTTTTTCTGCGTCAGACTTTTCTGCAGTCAGGTGGTTTGCCTTAGAAAAAGTTTTGGTCTTGGTGCCGGTCATCATCGAACTGGTATCCGTACCGGTTTGAGAGATCGTCACCGGCATCGATGCCATCGCTTCAGATTGGGTCTTATCGATCTGCTTTTGGAAACCGTTGGACAATGCCAACACGACTGCAATCGAGATGATCCCAATGCTAGAGGCAAACACGGTCAAGAACGTCCGCCCTTTTTTGGTGCGGATGTTGTTAAAGCTGAGCTTCAACGCTGTCCAGTAACTCATCTTGGTGTGGTTGAGCTTGAACTGATCATCTTGGCCAGCCTCAGCGAATGGATTGGAATCATGTTGGATCTGGCCGTCAGCAAACTCGATCACCCGATCCGCATACTTCTTGGCGAGATCAGGGTTATGTGTCACCATCACGACCAGGCGTTCTTTGGACAGGTCGCGGATCAGCTTCATAATCTCTTCTGAGGTCTCAGAATCCAGCGCCCCAGTCGGTTCGTCTGCCAGCAAGATTTCAGGATCATTGGCGATCGCCCTGGCGATCGCGACTCGCTGCATCTGCCCCCCAGACAGCTGTTGGGGGCTTTTGTGCATATGTTCTTTTAAGCCAACACGGATCAAAGCATCCTCGGCTCGCTGGCGCTTTTCCGCGGCAGACACGCCTGACAGCGTCATACCCATCTCGACATTATCCATGATTGACAGGTGTGAGATCAGGTTATATGACTGAAAAATAAACCCGACCGAATTATTCCGATAGGCATCCCAGTCAGCATCTTTGAAGTCTTTGGTCGACTTGCCTTTGATCAACAGATCCCCGGAATCGTAGCGGTCCAAGCCACCAATAATGTTGAGCATCGTCGTTTTACCAGAACCGCTGGGACCCAGGATCGCGACGAATTCTTGTTCACGAAAGGCTACCGAAACATCGTCTTGCGCCTTGGTGGTGGTGCCACCCACGTGATAATATTTCTTAATGTGTTTGAGTTCGAGCAAGTAGCGTCTCCCCTTTTTCTCCGCAGCATCCGCCGCGTATACTTGACAAAAGATAAGTATGCGGACATACTTATCTTTTGTCAATTGTTTGGACACAATTCAGTTAAAATGCGACTTAAGGCTGAATTGGCAACCAAAAAGGGGGATGGCGATGGTACCGCAAGATAATGTCGAATTGTTTGGGCAATTATTTGCAACCTTGGCCCAAGGAGTGTTACAAAACCTTTCTATTGAAGAACTCGATCTTACCCCACAACAAATCATGACGCTGGTGATGGTCTACTCCCATGAAGGCGCGAGCATGAGCCGCTTGACCACTCTGATGGGCACCACTGCACCCCAACTCACGCGCACGATGCAAAGCCTCGAAACCAGGTACTTGGTCCGCCGCGAGCACAACGTCGATAACCGGCGCGTCGTCAACGTCTACCGCACCACTGCAGGCGATGCCATCGTTGAAGCTCACATGCGACGCGTGCAAGCCCGCATTGCCGCTCGGTTAAAGGACCTGTCTGCCCAAGACCACCACCGTCTCGATGCGGATATGGCAGATATCATCAGTCTTTTTGCCAAAATCGGGATCGTTAGTCTCAAACCAAAGCCGCTTTCAAAAATGTGAACACAAACAAGCGTTGCAACCGCACGCTCCTAACCAGGAGGCGCAGTTGCAACGCTTGTTTAGTCTGATTAGACCTTGGCCAAAGCCGCGGTGACGCTTCGCCGCATCGGGATCGAAGGCTGGGCGCCCAGGTGTTGGATGGCGAGGGCTGACGCCATGCTGGCATAGCGCACCGCGGCCAGCACACTGGAGGCGTCTGGTTGCAATTCCGCGCTGAAAGCCCCAATAAAAGTGTCCCCTGCTGCCGTCGTGTCGACAGGCATCGCCGCAAAGGCTGGCACCAGTGTGTGTAACCCAAGGCCAGAAATATAAGCGCCTTGCTCCCCAAGGGTGATGATGACGATCTTGACGCCATGCTTATGGAACCAGTCTGCGTTGGCTTGCCAATCAGCCTGGGTACGCACCGGCAGACCGGTCAAGGCGGCACTTTCGGTTTCGTTGGGCACGATGATATCAGTCGTCGTCAACAAGTCAGGCCTCAACGTCGCTGCCGGCGCTGGATTCAACAGTGTCAAACTGTTCTGGGCACGCGCCTGCTTGAAGGCTTCAACGATCACAGGTTGTGGGACCTCGAGTTGCGCGATCACGATATCGCTGGCTGGAACGGCGATGTCTGCCGGGACGAGGGCAAAGTTGGCCCCGTGCTGGATCAAGATGGAATTCTCTCCGCCGGCTTGAAGCAAAATATAAGCCTGACCGGTGGCGGTGTGTGGTTCAACCTTGACGGCAGTGGTGGTGACACCAGCGGCTTGCAGTTGCTGCAACATAAACCGCCCATCATCGTCTTCGCCGACCGCGCCGCAAAACTGGACCACTGCCTGGCTACGCGCAGCGGCAACGGCTTGATTGGCACCTTTGCCACCGGCTGCACGCGTGGTACGACGCACGGCCAAGGTCTCGCCCGGTTGCGGCAAGCGCGAAATTTGCAAAATATGATCGACGTTGATGCTCCCGACGATCGCGATTTTGTTAGGCATTTGCTCATCTCCTTTTAATCCAGCATAACATTTTCTATGTTATCATTTGGGCTATTGTGGAAAATTAAGGGGGTAATCACCATGTCAAAATCAGTGCGTCGCACCATTGCGATCTTGATTTTCAGCGAGTTCTTGATCTGTCTGGGAATGAGTCTGATCTTCCCTGTGATGCCTTTCATCAAAAATAGCCTCCATCTCAGCGCAACGGATATGGGGATCATGTCATCACTATTCGCGCTGACGCAGTTCATCAGCTCCCCTATCATCGGTAGGTTGTCGGACAAACTCGGACGCAAACCGATCCTGGTCGTGGGCTTAGCGTTGTTTGCGCTGTCTGAAGCCCTTTTTGCGTTAACAAACCATCTCTACATGTTTGATCTGTCGCGGATCATCGGCGGCTTGTCTGCCGGCATGTACGTACCTACTGCCCAAGCACTGGCAGCCGACGTCACCGACCACCGGCAACGCGCCAAAGTCATCGGGTGGCTGTCGGCAAGTCTGTCTGGCGGCTTGATCTTGGGGCCTGGTCTTGGCGGTATGCTGGCCAACTACGGCTACAAGGTGCCGTTTTGGGTGGCGGCCATTTTCGGAGCCTTGGCCTTGGTGGCGCTGATCGTCTTTCTGCCAGACGACCGCAAGCTGGTCGCCCATCGCGACGTCCGCCAACGGCCAACCAGCACTGCCAACTGGAAACAAGTGTTGACCGGGCCGATGCTGATGCTGTTCATTTTGATCTTAGTTTCCAGTTTCGGGCTGCAAAGCTTTGAAAGTATTTATTCGATCTTCGTGAATGAAGTCTTCCATTTTACCTTGAGCGATATCGCCTTAGTGTTGACGCTCAACGGTATTATCTCGTTGATCCTGCAAGTCGTCTTCTTCGATCGCATCGTGATCTGGTTGAGCGAAATTGGACTGACGCGCATTAGCTTCCTCGCCAGCGCCTTGGCCGTGTTGTGGATCAACTTTGCCCACGCCAAATGGGCGGTCATGGTCGCCACACTGATCGCCTTCACCGCCTTCGATTTGTTGCGGCCGGCCATCACGACGCTGTTGACCAAACAAAGCCGCGACAATCAAGGCGTGATCAACGGGTTGAACCTCAGCCTGACGTCGATTGGGAACATCGCCGGACCGCTAATGGCAGGCGCGTTGCTCGACTGGAACTACCATATTCCTTACGCGGTGGTCGTGGTATTCCTGGCGGCCTCGTTTTTAATCACATATGCCGTAAAATTAAAATCAACCCAATAAAAAACCACTGGCCTTCCCGATTGCTCGGAACGGTCAGTGGCTTTATTTAATTATTGGGCGTCGTAGGCTTTCTGGAACAATGCTACGATCTGGTCTTTGGTGGCCTTGCGTGGATTGGAGAAGGCGTTATCGTCTTTCAAGGCGTTTTCCGCCATCAGCTCGAAGTCTTCAGGCTTGGCCCCAATGTCTTTGATCGAACGCGGGATGCCAACGTCTTCAGACATCTGACGCATGGCTTTGATCGCCAGCTCAGCAGCATCGCGCGTAGACAAACCGTCGATGTTTTCACCCATAGCGACTGCTAACTCCGCGAAGCGCTCAGGGCAAGCGATGATGTTGAATTCTTCAACCACCGGCAACAACAAGGCGCAGCAGACACCGTGTGGCGCATCGTATTGGCCGCCAAGTTGGTGCGCCATCGCGTGCACATACCCAAGATCAGCGTTGTTGAAGGCCATCCCCGCCAACATCTCGGCTTCGACCATGCCGCTGCGAGCATCAAGATTGTGGCCGTTGGCGACGGCTTCACGCAGGTTCTTTTCGATCAGGCGAATCGCCTGCAGGCATTGGCCATCGGTGATCGCGTTGCGGTTGGTGGAAACATATGGTTCGATGGCCTGAACGAAAGCATCCATCCCGGTCGCTGCGGTCAGCTTGGCAGGCACGTCGAGTTGCAGCGTGGGGTCGTTGAAGGAAACCAGCGGAATGTTCCGCCAAGAAACAACCACGAACTTCAGATGAGTCTCTTGATTGGTGATGACGCAGTGGCGCGTCAGCTCGCTACCGGTACCGGCGGTGGTGTTGACTGCCATCAACGGTGGCAACGCGTTTTTCAAGGTTTCGATGCCAGCCAAGGCGGTGATGTCGTCGCCGTTGGTCAAAATAATCCCAGTGCCTTTACCGGTGTCATGCGCGGAACCGCCGCCGACGGTGATCAGACTGTCACAATTTTCGGCCAGATACTGCGCCTTGGCAGCTTGAATGTTGTGAATCTTCGGATTTGGTTCGACTCCTTCAAAAACGGAATAAGTCACGCCAGCAGCTTTGAGTGATGCCAGCGTCTGGGCGACAGGACCGTTTTCGACTCCGGCCAAGAATTTGTCCGTGACGATCAGCGGATGCGTCATGTTCAGCATCTTCGCACGTTCGCCGATCTTGGCGATGACCCCCGGTCCAAAGAAGTTAACACTCGGCATTAAGAAATCAAAATTTGTTTTCATAGCGGCAATCACCTTTCGTTTTTTGATTACGGTTTCATAGTACGTGACTGTGTTCACAAACACAACGGACAGATTTAGGAATCTGTCCGTTGCATTCACAATGCCATTAACCGATTAACCAAAATGCCGATGGCTGCCATCACCCCGATAACCTTAGCCAGCAGGACGTTGAACTGGACCCAACTGGTCAAACCTACAGGTGCGAAGAAGTGCAAACCGAAAAATACAATAATCAACAAAACAATCACAAGTGGTAGTCCAACCCAGGTGTTGCGCAGATCTTGACGCGAAAGGCTCGCACCAAACGTCAAGAGCACTGCCGCAACCAACCATCCCAACACCCATGGCCAATCAGGTGTTGGTGCCACCTCTCCTAATTTCTGCCAAGAGACACCGGGAAACCACGCGTGTTTGCCAAGTAGTAGCAAGAAGCTCCCGATTCCCCACAGCGGTGCCGCGCTCGCCAAAGCCACACCTAGTCGTTGCCACCAGGAATGACGGTTATACCGGAAACTCACATGAGCGGCGGAATTGGCATCAGGACGCAGTGAAAATTGCGTCACCTGCACCCCAAAAAGCAACCCGACAAGCGCGTGGAGTGTCTCATGAACAAATATTCCCGGCCGCATCAGCCACAGTTGAAAGTTGGCCTTACCAGTGCGGTTGACGACGGCTTGCACAGTTTGACTGTTCAGCCAAGACAGCCCGACGCTTGCGGCGATGACGAGGCCTAGCGTCAAGCCCACGGTCATGATAAAAATTGGCATCTGTTCTCCTTCTTGCCAGCTACGATGCACCTGGCCGTGATGATAGTCCCAGTTAACCACACATTTTGAGGAGTTGCATGAGATCGGCGGTTTCTTGAACAATATTTATGCTACTATATAGTCAAAATCAATCAGGGGGCACATACAACATGAACGTGATTTTTCACATCGACGATCAGGCCAAATGGCCGACGTTACTCAGCAACGTCGAACATTTTCACGAGTGGTTGCTCGCACAAAGCGACAATTCGACAATGGAGGTCTTGATCAACGGTGAAGCAGTTGAGTCTGCAGTGACCGGCTCAGACATCGATCTGGGGCTGCTGGCGCGCACCGTCAATATTGTTGTGTGTGCCAACTCCTTGCACCAACGCAAGATCAGTGAAAACCAGTTGCAAGATGGCCTAACCACCGTACCTTCCGGCGTGGTAGAGCTCGCCCAGCGGCAACACCACGGTTTTGCGTATATCAAGCCTTGAGCGTGGTGGATTCACGACCCGCCAGCCAATCATCCACGCAAAGAAGCCTCGTCGTTTCCGACAAGACTTCCGCGTGTTAGCTTTGGGGCATTTCTTCCAAGCTATCGCCTTCCAGCCGACACTGGAAGGCATTTTTTTGCGAAAAAAACACCAAGATCGCTGTAAAAACAGCGTTCCTGGTGTCATTGATACCCCGCGTTAGACCTAACATGCAGTGAGAGAGACTCGAACTCTCTACCTATGGTTTAGGAAACCATTGCTCTATCCAGGTGAGCTACCACTGCGGACTAATCCATTATACGGGGTAAAGACGCCGCTTGCAAGATTACGCCTGCGTGTAGCTGGCGGCGATTTGATCGAGCATGGCGATCATTTGTTTCTTGCGGCCATGTCCGAGTAACAACACCATCAGTTTCTGGTTCCAATCACGTACGGTGCTGGTGAACTTGCTTTCTTCTTCATAGGTCACTTCGACATTGCCGTCTTGGGTTTCTTGAATACCATAAGAGACGATGTACTTGCCACCGACCATGTCGGTTTCAAATGCATAGGTGCGATTGATGACGTTCTTGGTGATCTTCACCCGCGCTTGCACCTTACCCATCGGCTTACGGTACTCATAACCTTGCAAGGCCTGTGGTTTCAGCATTTCGCCGGTATTTTGCTTGATGTCATAGAGCACAGAGTCGATCACCTTGGTGTAAAAATACGCCGCTGGCACGGCCAATGTTCGCTTGATTTTCAATTCGATTCCCCCCGGAAATGCTTACTTCTTCGGTTTACGCTTGCCTTTGTTCTTCTGGTCGCGCAGGCGCTTCTTCTTGTGCTTAGGTTTAGGTTGCGGCTCAACGACCGCCGACTTGGCCAACGCAGGCTTACGCGGCGCCTTGACGGCCACCGGCTTAGCAGTTGCAACCGGTGTAATGGCCGGCTCCTCCTTGCGCTCAGGGGCCACTGTCGTCAACTTGCCGTCGACTAAGTACCCGCGCCGGATGTCATATTGTGGCACCAGCTTCTTGAGATCGCGGCGGTCGTGATCATCCCCTAATGTCACCACATACCCGGTCGCGCCCATGCGCCCGGTGCGTCCGGCACGATGGATATAAGCTTCTGCGCGCTTAGGAGCGGCATAGTTGACAACGGCGGGCAACTTCTTCAAATCCAAGCCCCGGCCTGCCAAGTCAGTCACCAACAACAATGTCACCTTGTGCTTACGGAAAGCCGTCAAAGCATTGGCGCGGTTGATCGAGCGATCATTGCGTGACAACACGGCGAATTTCACCGCCTGATGGTGCAAGATGCTGGCGACTTTTTCCAGCGTGCCGTTGTTGTTGAAAAATACCAAAGCCTGAAAGTCGTCGAGGTGAGCCAGCGCGCGCAACCACTCGACCCGGTGAGCGTTATCGGTTTGAACAAACAGATGTTGCACGGCTCCTTGCGTGTGGTCTTGTGCCCGCACGTCGATGGTCTTGACTTCGATGCCAAACCACTTGTCCAATTCGTTGAACATCGAACTGGCCGTCGCAGAGAAAAAGCTCATCTGTACGTCGGCCGGACTGGCCATCGTCAGCGCCCGCACCTGGTCTAAGCCAGGCTCGCGCAACAGCTCGTCGGCTTCATCGACGACGATCGTCTGCAAGCTGTGCAGCTTCAGCGTTCCGGCGTTTACCAGTTCCAAAAGCCGGCCGGCAGTGCCGACGATGACTTCAGGATGCTTTTTCAATTGTTCTTTTTGCCGCTTGACGTTGGCGTTGCCGGTCACGCCGACAATACTCAAATCAACGGCCTTAGCGTATGGTTGCAAGACGTTGCGTGTCTGGATCGCAAGCTCTTGAGACGGCGCTAAGATCAACAGTTGGATGCCTTCTCCCGGCATCAGTTTTTCCAACAGCGGCAGGCCGAACGCCAGCGTCTTACCGGAGCCGGTCGGAGCCAGGCCGATGACGTTTTCATCGGCTTTGAGCGGTGCATACACCGCTTGTTGGATCAAGGTTGGGTCACCGAAACCGGCGGCCTGCCACAAAGGGCGGAATGGTTCTGCTATCAAATTGTTCTCCTATTCTGGATCGGTGTCATAGTGTAAGTTGCTACCTGCACGCAAGTCACCCATCACCTTGTGCACTTGCTTGGCCAACGCCCACTTCATGGCAAAAGCGCCCCGGTGGTCGGTGGTGAGCGCCTTGGCGAAAAATGTCGCCTCTTCTGTCATCGGGTTGGCCGCATGCAAAACGCTCAAGTCTTGCACCTGAGACCCGGTGTGTAGCCGCAGGGAATTGAGTTCGCCCGGTGAATCAAAGCTTAAGGTGTCCCGTCCGAAGTAAAGCTCGGAATCGGCCTGCGAGTTAGTGGTTTTGCCCATCCGCAAGACGACGTCGAAGTCCTTGTAGTTCAGCTGAGCCACCCCATCGCCGTCGACGCCGCTAGCCAATAGGTGTGGCAGATACGTCGCGTGTTGCGGTTTGCCGAACCAGGCCACCGCGGCATAAACCAGATAGATCCCCAGATCCATCAAGGCGCCGCCGGCAAACTTGGTCGAAAAAATATTGGGTTGCTCGCCTGCTAGATAGGCATCGTAGCGCGACGAATATTTCATATAATTGAGCGTCGCGCCGCTGATATGGTGGGTAAACAGGTAGTTCGTAATCACCTGGAAGTTGGGGTCGTAAAGATGTCTGGCGGCTTCAAACACCATCGCGTCTGGATGGGCGTCAAGCGCTTCTTGAATCGCCGCCAGCTGGCTGGAATGCGTCACCATCGGCTTTTCGACGATCACGTGCTTGCCGGCATCGAGCGCCTGCACGGTTTGCTGGGCGTGCAGGCTGTTGGGGCTGGCGATATACACCACATCGATATTACTGGCCAAAAACGCCGCCATGTCGGTAAAAGCCTTGGCTGGTGCCGTATCTGCGATGAATGCCTGCGCAGTGGCTTCGTGGCGAGAATATACCGCCGCCAAGGTGTATTGTTCAGTACCCAAGGCCGCCTGCACGAATTGCTTGGTGATCCAGTTAGTGCCGATAATTCCCAATTGCAACATCTACAACTCCTCCTTCGCATGCTTTGTCTCTATCATAACAAAATTATGCTTGCCTTGTCGCAAGAACGTCAACAAATTGCAATGCCCCAGAAGTACCTTACGCTAATGGTTCGTGCTATGATGATTACGATAGAACAAATCCTTATCAGGAGGTAAGCTGATGGCGATAAATTTACAGCGCTTCATGCGCACATTAACGCAGATGGTCGATCACCGCACTCACAAAGCGCCCCACAATCCTGCCTTGGATTTGGCGCAATTGTTCACCGGTGATTATGGCTTTCTCGATGAGCAGACGCAAAAAAGTCATCAGCTCAGCATCAGTCCTGAACTCGACATCAAAATCGATGGCCAATCTCTGCCAGGCCAGGTGACCGGCATCACAACTGACAAGCTGACATTTCTAGATCATTACGGTTACCAACTGATCGTCACTAACGGCCCTGATGGCCCAGAATCGGTTTACGATGAAGCCGAAGACACAACTTATGCCATTGCGGCAACCGCTGATTCGGCTGACACACCTGCCGCAGATGAAACGGATTAGCATTATGTTAAACAAATCAACAGACCTCTGACCAAAACCAATTTTAGGTTTTGATCAGAGGCCTGTTTTTGAATTGATTATTCCAGTCGCTGTTTTGCCGGCTGTGGGACTTTGGATGCAGGGACGGCTTCCCAGCTCGTCACGCCTTTGTTCGCATTGTAAGTGAGTTTGAGATAAGCCCCGAGGCGCAGCGGACGCGCTTTGTTGGCGTTAAACACCAGCTTTTTGGCCGCACCACTTGCCGCATAACCGGTTTGGGCGTAACGATAATCGACGTACACGTTGCCCTTGGCATCTTGGGGCGCGATCTTGGTGCCAACGGTGGTGACCTTGGTGTAATACGCCGTGCCGCCATAATTCATGGCGGTGAAAATCTTCAAGCCGCCAAACACGATCACCGCAAACATCACGATGCCGATCAAAAATCGCTTCATCCTTTTCACCTCAACTCTTAGTTCGTCGCCAACTTAGCAAAATCTGCCCGGCTTCCTATATAAACAGCGCTGGGATACGCCTGATCCCCTGAGCCATGAGGGAGCTTGGCGTCTGCGTATTCCCAAAACTGTCCGGACTTTGGGCGCTTGTCGCTGATCACCCAACGCGGGCTGGTCGGCGTGGCCTGTTTGACGCTCGCCAACACACTAGGCTTGCCCATCAACACCACCGCACAACCATACTGGCGTTGCAACAGTGTCACAAAGATCTGCACGCGCTGGGCGGCATCTTTTGGCGGATTATTCGCGTAGGTGCCGTAATTGGTCAGATAGATCCCAACCGGCAGGCTGCCGATATTGGTTTGCACGTGATCGATAAAATTGGTGGCTTGGGCTTGTGGCGTCGAATCAAAACTGAAGTAATGGTACACGCCCACTTTCAACCCTGCCGTTTTGGAATAATTCGAGGCAAAATTGTCATCGACGAAACTCGCCCCTTGCGTGGCTTTCAGGTAGATAAAATTAGCGCCGCCTTTTTGCAAACTATCCGCATCAATGACGCCGAGCGTTTGATCCACGCGCACCCCCATGACCGGATAGCGCTGAGCACTCGGGCGCGGGTTGCGGTGTAACCACCACCAACCGCCACTGATCAGCGCGATCACAACGACCACCACTGCGCCTGTGAGCACCCAGCGCCGGCGTCGCTCGTATGTGTCCGCATAAATGGGACGTTTTGAACGCATTCTTTTCACCTCCGCCATTCCCATATTGTAGCGCACCTGACGCTGGTTTAAGTGACAAAATTGTCACTCAGCAAATGCGACTTAAGGCCGATGCCGTGTAACCGGTTACGATTAGAATTGCCTTAACCACCGATATCGCCTAAGATGAAGGTAGTTAGCAACGCTGTCGACGTTGTTCAAAGGAGGATCGTCATGTTAGATGAGCGCTTGATCAACACCCGCTTCACCTTACCCAAGGCATCGAGCGGCGAAATCGTGTTATATGGGATCCATTATCATTATCGCGTTGCCGATGCCACCCCAGCCGGGCACACCGTGGTCGTTGTGGCCGTTGGGGCTTTGGGATTGACGGTTCGCGGCGCGGATAAACAACTGGTTTATTGACGCTTGTTAAGTGTCCATGAGGAGGAAGCAAAATGTTTTCAATTATAATCGGGATCGTTGTGATCCTATTGATCTTAGTCGTCGGGGTGATCTTATTCACCAGTGTCGCCATCATCCATACCGGTGAAGTCGGGATCGTCGAACGGCTCGGGAAATACGTCCAAACGCTTGAACCAGGCTTTCACGTGGTGCCGCCGCTGATCTATCGTATCACCGAAGTCGTCAACATGAAGCAGATTCCGCTGAAAGTCGACGAACAAGAAGTCATCACCAAAGACAACGTCGTCGTACGAATCTCAGAAACCTTGAAGTATCACATCACCGACGTCAACGCCTACGTTTATCAAAACAAAGATTCTGTGCTGTCCATGGTCCAAGACACTCGGGCCAATCTCCGTGGCATCATCGGTAACATGGACCTCAACGATGTCTTGAACGGCACCGAAACCATCAACCAGACCCTTTTCTCCCAGATCGCTGAAACCACCGCCGGCTACGGCTTGAACGTCGATCGGGTCAACATCGACTCGATTCAAGTCGACGCCACGATCCAAGAATCCATGAACAAGCTGTTGCGCGCCAGCCGTGAAAAAGAAGCCAACATCATGGAAGCGGAAGGCCACAAACAAGCCGCCATCGCCAAAGCCGAAGGGGAAAAGCAATCCTCGATCCTTGAAGCGGAAGCCAACCGTCAGACGCAGATCTTACAAGCTCAAGGACGGGCTGAATCCCAACGCCTGTTCGCTGCTGCGGTCAAAGACCAGATCGATTCCATCAATTCCGGCTTGGTCAACAATGGTGACCTCTACTTGAAATACAAGAACATCGAGGCCTTAGAAGAATTGGCCAAAGGTGACAGCAACACCGTCGTCTTGCCAAGCACCGCCGTCGATTCACTGGGCCAGATCCCAGCCCTCGGCCAACTGCTCAAGACCACGCAATCTAAGAAATAAGCAATCAAAATGGCGCGTTCCCCTTTTTCAGGGAGCGCGCCATCTTTTGATGTCAGGCGAAATCCAGGACTTGATCGACGGGATAACGCGCAGACTTCATCTCATCTTTGCCATCCGGGGCGGGCTTGCCGATCGCGATGGCCATCACCGGCACGTACCGCTCAGGATCCAGGCCAAACAACTTAGCCGCCTTGCTGGCATCATAGCCGCCGATCGGGTTGGCTTCATAGCCATGCGCCCGGGCGATCAACATCAATTGCATCGCGGCGACTGAACTATCCACGGTCGAGTCCATCACCAGCATCTGCTTATCCGCAGCTTCATACATCGGTAGGAAGGTCTTGAGCACCTCGTCGCGCTTCTCCGCAGTGATTTGGCCGTTTTCGTACGCCTTGTTCCACAGATCCCGGTAAGACTTGTAGGCCAAGGTGTCCCCGAAGATCTGCACCATCGCGGAACAACTCTCAAGCTGCGGCGTGTTGAATTTCATGAAGTACTGGCGCAACTTGTCCTTGCCGGCGTCGTCATCGACCACAACAAAATACCAGGCCTGCAAGTTGCATCCAGACGGGGCCGTAATCGTTTCTTGGATCATCTGTTGCAACTCGTCCCGCGGGATCTTCACACTCGGGTCAAAATCACGCACCGATTCCCGTTTCAGTAAGACGTCCCCAAAATCGTTGTTCACAAAAGCCATCGCTATCATCCTTTCTGCTCACTAATTCACTTACAAATATTATTGTAACCGTTTTACGCTATTTTTAAAAGGTGCAATTGAGTTGCTACCAATCCAACCACACACTCGCTGTCCGGCAACGTAAGTCTTCTTTGGGATGTGTTTGGGATAGTGGTATAGGTCGGGTTTGGTGTGTTCCGGCCCTTGAGATGGCTGGAACGGTGCGAGGCGCTCGGAAGCTAACTCGGGCCTCCACACACCAAACCCTGACGTTAGCGTCCTGTGTCACCAGAAGTGGCAATTTTCACGAGAATAGAAATAGACCGGTGGCCGACAATATGTCTAGTTAAGAATAGATTAGTTGGATCGTGTTGTCCGTTACACGATACTATCCTGATACGCAGAACCTAGGGTGTGGGTGAAAGTGACGGAAGCAGGTCAATCTGACGTGGTGAGATTGCTGTTAGCGACTTGTCGCTTACAGCAAGGCGCAGGTGGAGATCCACTCAGCAAAGCTGAGTTAGCTCCGCCGAGCACCCTCTCCACGACAGATTGAAGCCGGCTGGAGTCACTTTCACCCGCACCCGACCGCGATTGGTCTACAATCAACTACACACTTACGCTGCCGAACAGCGACAGTACGAGAAAAGAACACCGACATCAGCTGGAATAATCCAGTAGTGGTCGGTGTTCTTTTGTGAGAAGTCTAGTGATTACGGCGATAGCGGCGGACGGCGCGGATGCCTAGGCCAATGGCAATGACAGCGGCAGCGATCGCGGCGATGATGAACGCGAGGCTTTGCCACCAGCGTTTATCGTCGCTGAGGCGCACCTTCTTGGCCAGCGCTTGCGTGTATGGCACGCGGTGGCCCGTCACCAATAGTCGATGCGAGTTGATGCCATACGGCGTACAGGTCATCAGCGTCGCGATATCGCGCCCGGCTTCGATTTTTAGCACCTCAACGTTATCCGGTTTGATCACTTGGATGCGATCGACCTTATAAGCCAGGTGCTTGTCTCCGACCGTGATAATGAAGCGCTGCTTTTTTTTGACCTTTTCCAAATCTGTGAAAAGGGTCTTCGTTGGCAGGCCGCTGTGTGCGGAAATCACCGTGTGGGTGTTCTTGCCACCGGTCGGATAGCTCGTGCCAGGCAACACCGTTGCACCACTTTGGAGCAAGGTTTCGTTGGTGGCATCATACAACGGTACATTCACATTGATGCTGGGAATCGTTACCGCCCCGATCAAGTGTCGCTGCAGGTATTTTTCCGACTGCGAGATCTTTCCAGAACGCTTGAACACATCCGCGTTGGGCACCAGCCCGTTTTTGGCCAGTGCTTCATTGTCCGCTTTGCGTTGCGCGGCTTGTTGCTTCGCGTTGCGTTTCGATCGTTCTTGGTCGTTTTTCACCCGCACCGCCACGATCACGTTGTTGACCGCGTTGGCCACGAAGGGATAGGCGAAGATGGCGAGGCCGGTGAAAAAAATCACGATCACAAGGATATCACCCACCAAGCGCTTCTTTTTGCGTTTTGCCATCCGTACCTCCTTCAGTCATTATGCTTGACGACGTTTCTTCTGGTAGACAACCGCGGTCCCCATTGCCGCCAGCCCGATCACAACGAAGACTGCGATCCCGGTAGAACCGGTGATTGGCAACGGCACATCATCCCTGGAGTTATCAATTTCTGTACCATCGATGTCACTGTCACCTCGCGCACCATCCTTGATGGTGAACGAGGTTTCTTTGTTAGCAATCTCATACCCCGTCGGCGCCTTGGTTTCGTAAAGGACATAATTCCCTTCAGCTAACCCTTCGAGTTGAATAACCCCTCCTGACCCAGATTCAATGACGGTCGCCTTATTTGGGTCGTTGGTCCATTCAATGTCAGATGGGTCATATTTACCGTTATCCCCTTTAATGTCGAAAATGGCATATTCATAGTTGTCCTCTTTACCTTGGCGGAGGATAAATTGTGCCCCTTTCAGTCCTTCCTTTGTCTTTGAGTCGACCTTCTTGAAGTCATGGGCCCCAGTTTCGACTGGTGGCGGGGTGTCCTTAGAGATGCTTTCACCATGCTGGTTCGTGAAGATCCCGTAGAAGGTGTTATCAATATCCTTGTACGCAACCGCTTGATCATTGATCGTCATCGTGTAACGGAATTCAAGTCGTTTACCAGCAATCTTTTCTAAAAGCTCGCGGGTATCGGGATCATTGACATCAAGTTCATAGTAGAACCCAGCATATAAATCACCGACCTTGTTTGTCAGTTCACTGTTCAATTCATCTTTCAAGTTCGCCCAGTTAGCGTCGTTGGAGGTGAGATGCTTCGTAGCAACGGCATTAAACTCGGGTGTAATTGGGATCCACGTGCCATCGTCACCATAGTAGCCGATAGCGTCGATCTGCTTGAGATCTGTCCCCGTCGTACTCATCGTATCCAAGAATCGTAACGTGGTGTGTCCATCGAGAACAGCCGGAATCGGACTCGTTGAGGTATAAGAAATGTCATCCCCGACTTCAAAGCTGTACGCCTTGCTGTCATCGTTCAAATCCACCGGGTTACCTTTATCATCGGTTCCCCATAAATTCTTTTGCACCCCATAGTTTTTGGCATACAAGGTCACCGCATCTTGTTCAGCTAATTTAGCGGTCATCCCCAAGATGAACGGTGGTGACATCATGAAGTCGGCGTTGGCATCGCTTGCATTTTCCTCGAACAAGTAGATGCTATCCAACGCGTTGCCATCAACTGTCGTCTTCTTTGGTAAATCAGCGATCGTGGTCAACCCATCGGCGTTAGTCGCCGCTGTGGTGCCTGTGAGCGTTGCTTGACCCACCAACGTCTTCCAGTTATCCGTGATATAATCCATCACTTTTTGGTTGTCGTCCAATTTTTGATCTATTTTCACTTTGTGGAACAACTCAGTGATGTTGTAATAGTTGAAGGTGACGTTTTGTAAGCCTTCGACACCAGCCATCCCAGGTAGTGGTGACCCATTGTTTTCAATCTGGCGGCCATCGTAGAGCTTCATCTTATACAAATTAACATCAAACGTTGGACTGTTAACATCCTTATTCACCTCGGCCGCACGCACGGAGTCAGTGTTCGTCGCGACGACACTCAAGGTGGTCAGCGCCATGGAGCATGTCATCATCCCGGCAAGCAGGGTGCGGGTAAGCTTCGTGTGTGTCATGTTTTATCCCCCTATAGGTGTGTTGTGAGTCGATTAATGGTGCGCTTGGCGCTTGTGCCACAGCAGCCAAGCCAGTAAAATCAGCGCCAGCCCCACGGCGACGCCTAACCAAGTGAATGCTGAACCCATGTTAGGCAACAGGCTGGTTGGAGTCGATCCCGGGGTACTTGGTGTTTGAGAACCCGGACTCGGGGTGGTTGCGGTCGTGCCTGGTTTGGTCGAATCCGTGTCCGGCAGCTTTGGCTGTTGGTAGTTGTACACGCGCGGTTTACCTTTGGCGATCGTTGCGGGCTGCACGACGCCCGATTGGGTTTCGTCCATCGCCTCGCCGTTGATTAACACCGGCAAAAAGTTACCGTCTTCGTCGTACCAGGTTTCTGGTACCTCCACCTTGACTGGTTTGTCGAGTTTCTGGTAGCCGTCAGGCGCCTTCAACTCTTCAAAGTAATAGGTGCCGCTTGGCAAGAATCGCTCGCCGGTATTCACCAGCCCATCTTTGTCAGAGGTGAACAAGTTGACTTTAGGATCGGTCAGCGGTGTGGCTGATTGTACCCAGCTGTTTTTCAAGTCGGTTACTGGCGCCATATCCAGATACAGCTTGTTGCCCGCTTCATCGAGGCGATATAAGGCGAACACTGCGCCTGGCAGGCGGACCTGTTTGCCGTCGAGTTGTACCCCATACTTGAAGAAAAACGGGTCGCGCACATAGCCGACGTTTTTGGGATAGATGTGCAGTTGATCGAGCTGCTGGTCGTTGACTGATACTGGCAAATTGATCAGAATCGGACTCGCCTTCTTGGTCAAGTCGACGTTCAGCTCTGCTTGTGGATCCACACTGACTTCAACAATCAGATAAGCGGCATAATCGCCGTCATGCCGGGTTGGAACTTGAAGCTGACCAACGCCATCTTCGGTGCCAACGGTTTGCGTCTTAACCTTACCAGTCAATTGTAGCTGGTATTTGGTCGCCATTGCCAACGCGGCTTTGTGTGACATCTTGGCGAGCCGCTGGGTGAATTCCGCCCGGGTTTCATCGGATTCTTTGGCCTGATCATATAGCGTCGTCGCGTCATAGATTTCAAAATTCACGCCGTTGAGGCCAAAGGATTCATCCCCTAAGGTCACCTCCTGTCCTTGGTTGTCATACTGCCACTCATCAACTTGCGCCAAGCGCGCATCACGATAGATCCGCTTGTGCAAGGTGATGGTCGTGTTCTCGGCGGCGTGGGTCTGGTTGGCAGTGAAGAAGGCTGGCACGGCGAAAATTGCCAGCGCCAAAGCGAGTAACAAGCGTTTAAGCATCTCCTCGCACCCCCTTTTTGCGAACCAGCCAGATGCCCCCGGCGACACCCATCAGCAACAGCGCTAACGCCAGGTAGGCACCAATGCCGCTGCCACCGGTGACCGGCAACTCAGTCGTATCCGGTTCGTTGGTGATGTCAAACACCACGCGAGCCTTATCGTCAGACATTGTGATGCCCCATTGTTTTTCAGTGAGATCATCCCCGGAATACGCCACCTGGTCTATGGTTCCGTTAGGCTTCAAGGTGAAACTGAAGGTCCCGTCGAGTTTCTTAAAACCGGTTGGGGCGCTGATTTCGCGCAGCGTATACGTGCCTGGCTTGAGCTTGTGATCAAAGACCAAGGTCTCATCGGTTTTTGATGTCCCAGTCGCCACGGTCTTGCCATCGGCTTCGACGACAAATTCGGCGCCGTTTAACCGCTGACCACTGGTGCTTTGTTTCAACAACTCGAGGGCATATTCTTTGTATTCGTTGACGATTCGGTTGTTCGTCAGACCGCTTAACTTACCGTCATTATCGATTGTCACCTTGATCGGTGCGATCGGTTGATACCCAGCCGGTGTCTGCATTTCCTTCAGCCAGTAGTCACCGGGTACAACCTTGGTGAACTTAACTTCACCATTGGCTGTGGTGACGTTAGAGCGATAGATTGCTTCGGCGTCGTCTTGATTGGCGAATAAGCCAAACTGAACGCCGGACAACGGCTGGTTATCGCTGTCGACCTTGTTAAAGCTGACATCGAATTCCGGGTTATCCGGTTTGACCGTTACGAAGACTTCGTTAGTTTCCTTGGCGTATTTTTCTTCACCCTTGGCGTCAAGCATCTTGACGGTCGCCGAGTTGGCCATGGTTTTTTCTTCATCGATGTTGCTTGGTTTATAGTTACTTCTAACTTTCACCTGAACACTGAAGTAACCTGACTGGAACGGAATATTCATGACATCTTTGCTGACCAAGGTCACCTTGATCTTCACGCGACCAGCCACTTCACTGACTTCGATCTTACTGCCGTTTTGAGATTGACCATTCGGGAAAGATGTCAACAGTTGCGGTACCGTTCGTTCACTCTGGGTTTCGTTGAGGACCTTGATGTCGTTGACACTGTTGTTTTCCAAACGCATGCCAGCAGGCAAGGTGTCTTCGATGATGATTGTGTTTGGCCGGCTGATAACTTCTTCAATCACGGTATAAGTTTCTTGATTGATGTAGTAGAACATCGTGTCACCGGCTTCAGCAATCTTGTCGATATTAGTGGTATGCAGACCGTTATCCGTGTAGATGTCGCCTTTCTTCTGATCGGCATTCCCCCCGCCTTCATTAGCAGATTGCGTGATCGATTTGTTGTTCTTCAACGCCGGAATCTCAAAGCGAGCGGTCCCAGAGGCGTTCGCTAGCCATGTTTCCTGAGCATCGGAATACGTTCCCCGGCGATAGTTGAAAGTCGTCCCAGTCAAGGCAAAAGAAGCTGCCCCATCACCAAATGTTGGTGCACCGAGCCAATCGGCCCATTCATAATTAGGGTCGATGGTTTCACCTTGGTTCCAGTTCCCCCATTTTTCTGAGGTATAAGCTTGAATCTCCCCTGTCGTTGGCCAGGAATAATTCGCAAAGCGGTTTTCATCCGATGGCACGAGGCTATTGCTACTCAGATATTTCTGCGCCACCCCAGAATTATCAGAAACGATAACGTTGGAGTTGCCGCCACTGGTTGGTTGCACAAATTCCCCTGGATTCAAGGAAGTGAACGTCAGCATCGGCTTTTCAACGCTTGCCACTTCAACAAAGTTCACAGCCCGCTTGGTGTCACCGTCTTTGTAATAGAAGGTCACTTCCCAATCAAACTCGCGGATGTTGGCCAGCGAGACACCGGAGTAGAAGTTGTTGGAAAAGTCGATCCCGACGCGATTCGCCGCGTCGCCTGACCACTCAGCAAACCGTGGGACAATGTTTTTGACCGTGACATACGCCCCGATCTGAACATCGCCTGAGTTTGTTTGCACATAACCGACATGACTATAATCCAGCGTAATCGTCGCTTTCTTGGCGATCTCATGAGAATTCATGATGATGGCTTCGGCTTCTGAACCAGTTTGATAGTCAGTCGAGATCATGTTCTTCATCGCATCTTCGGAACCATACTTGGAAAGTCCAGCCCCATGTTTCTTGCTGTACGTCGAGAACTCACGATCCGCCAGTCCATCAACGCCAACGTCCATCGACGCTCTAGCACCTAAGGTCAGAATCAGATTGGTCGCGGCCAATGGATTCGCCTGTGATGGTGGAGTCACGATCTTGGCGGCGTTGGTTGTGGTTGCCAGTTTCAACTGCACGTCATACTTAATCGTGTCGTCGATAGTTAAATCGAACTGGCCTTGCTGGGCTGCTTGTTCTTCTGAAGTAATGGCTTTGCTCAGCGTCACGTCAAGCTGTGCACTTTTGCGGACACCCGCCAGCGCCAGCTTCAGCTGATCGCCATCGCGAGTAGCCTTTGCGGGATCGCTGACTTCTTTCACCTGCCAGCCTTCCGGAATGGTCAACGTCCGGACGCGGTTGGCAATGGCAAAAGAAACCCGGACAAGCATCTGCTTGGCGTCGCGATCGTGATAAAAGAAGATCGCGTCATTGGCGACTTTGGCGTTACTCCAGCTTGCTTGTTCGCCACTTGCCAATTCAATGGTCTTCAACGCCTCAACTTTTTGCTTTGGTGTCTGTGGATCGACGGCCGGTGCGGCTTCTTCTGCCGGCGTTTGCATTTTGGCGGTGTCGGCTTCACTTGCCTGCGTTTCATTAGCTTCTGGTTTAGTGGCCTCTGCTTCGGCAACTTCTGGTTCGGTTGCAACTGCTTCATCTGCCACCGATGCTGCTTCCGGCACTGGCACCGTCACCGCGTGCGGACCTGACATGGTTTGATCGAGGAGATCAGTGGTTACTTCAGGCGTCGCGGGTTGGACGCTGGCAGGATCAGCAGTGGTCGCCACCTCCTTTTCTTCATTCATCTGCACTGCCACATGAAGCGTTGGCTGGTCGATACTGGTCTTGAACGTCAGCTCGCCGATGGCTTGTGGCGAATAGGCTTTTTCGATCCACCACTGATTAGTTGCCACATCATCTTTGGCTTGCATCTGTTGACCAAGTTCATTTTTCTCTGGCGCGAGACGCTTTTCACCAGCTTCATCAGTCGAAACCCGTAGCTTAAGCGCTCGCTTCAGTTCGCTTTGGTGCCGATCATAGGCTACCTTCCAAGTGATTTGTTCACCCGTCACGGTGCCTGAAACCGCCACTTTCAGTTCCTGGTTATCGATGATCGTTTCTTGTTTCACTGGCTCAGCATGCACCTGACGGCCACCAAGCAACGTGCTGAATTGAACAAACAGCAACAAGAAGACCATCGCCCCATTGATCAGTTTGCGTTTCATCCGTTTCCCCCTCTTCACGAGAAGCCGTGTTAGGCAACGATTCTATGCGCTATCAAAATATTTCATCCAGCCCCTCCTTTAGCAAATCCTAATAGTTACTCATCGATCTATATTAACCATATCGGATTGACCCCGGCCAAAGAAATCATCACATCTGTTATTTAAAAAAATAATTTTGAAAACAGCACCAAATCCTCCTTTAACTGGTCATTCATCATTTCTTCACAATTTACGCACATAATGGTTAGTGGCTATGCACAAGTAGAAAGGATGATCGAATTTGGATGAAAAGCAGCGGGAAACTTCACCTTGGCGGCGCAACCTCACAATTTTGTGGGGCTGTACGTTTGTTGCCGGCATCGCGTTTTCCGAGATCATGCCCTTCATGTCGTTATACGTGGGTCAACTGGGCGATTTCAGCAAGGCCCAAGTTTCCTTTTATTCCGGAATCGTTTATGCCGCCACGTTCTTGGTGACGGCGATCGTCAGCCCGATGTGGGGCGCCTTGGCCGACCGCAAAGGCCGCAAGATCATGTTGATCCGCGCGGCTTTTGGGATGGCTGTCGCCATGTTTTTGATGGGGCTGGTCACCAACGTCTGGCAGCTGATCGGGCTGCGGGCGCTGCAAGGCCTGTTTTCCGGTTACATCTCTAACGCCCAGGCGCTGATCGCCTCACAAACCCCGCGCGGCAACTCCGGCAAGGCGCTGGGAACGCTGGTCACCGGCTCGACATCAGGCATGCTGATGGGGCCAATCATCGGCGGCGCGTTGGCTCAGTTCTTCTCGATCCGGATCACCTTCGTCATCACCGCCGGCTTGTTGCTGATTACCGGGCTTTTGTCTGCGTTCTTGGTCAAGGAAGACTTTGTTCCGATCCCGCCGCGCCCGAAAAGCGCCCACCAAAAAGGGTTGCTTAGCGGCTTGCTCAGCCAGTTTGCCAATCCTAAGCTGATCGTCATGTTGCTGTTTTCCACCTTGTTCGTCCAGCTAGGCAACACCTCGATTGCGCCGATCATCAGCTTGTATGTCAAAGAGCTGATGCACAACACTGGTGCCGTCGCTTTGGTCGCCGGCATTATCGCGGCGCTGCCAGGGATCTCAAACATCTTGGCGGCTCCGCGCTTGGGTGCGTATGGCGATCGCCACGGCAGCGGTAAGATCTTGGTCGCCGGCTATTTGTTCGCGGTGCTCGTGTATTTGCCGCAAGGCTTCGTTACCGGCGTCGTGATGCTTGGCGTTTTGCGCTTTTTGGTCGGAATCTCCGACGGGGCGCTGTTTCCAACGATCCAGACGCTCTTGACCAAAAATTCCCCGACCTCTGCCACTAGCGCGATCTTCTCTTGGAACCAGAGCTTCCAGGCCTTGGGCAACATGTTTGGGGCGCTGCTCGGCGGGACACTGGCCGGCGTGTTTGGCTACAACGTCGTCTTCATCTCAACGGCCGCCTTGTTGCTAATCAACTTCTTGTTGCTGTGGTTCACCCAGCCACAGTTGCGCCGTGGTCGTTCGTAACCACACAAATAAGGCTCCTGGCAAAACCGCAATGGTTTTGTCAGGAGCCTATTTATTTTGACATCAACGTTGCCAATCTTTGAAAAATCGCCAGCCGATCCGCCCCAGCACCCAGGCACAGGCCACGTAAATCGCAACAAGCACCAAGACGACCCAGTGCCACTCGTGCTGCCGGACCACGGCGATCACCACCAAGACGCTTGCCAGCACGGCGATCGCCGCCACCAGCCAACAGACCACGACAATTACCAAGACCACCCCGCGCTCCAGGCGGGTCGGCCGCGCGGAGCTGAACACCTTGGGAATCAGATAGATCCCGCCCAGCACCATCACCCCCAGCGCGATATTTAAGAGGATCGTCAAAAGGCTTTTCCCCCCTTTTCTCAGTTTAATTCTCGAGCCCCGAAAGCGCCCCGACGATTTCTGGGGCTACGTCTGCATCTCGCAAACGGCGCTTTTGCTCACTCTGCAACAAAACCAGCACCCGCAAACAGACACGCGCTTGCGGCACAAACTGCAGCCGCTGAGGTTGCGACGCCGCCCAATCAAGTAAACTGTAGCGTCCGGCGAGCTGCTTGAGCTTGGCCGGACCGTACCCGAGTTCATCGGCCAACGTCCACAGTTCCTGCATGCGCCATCTGTTACCGCGTCGGATCAGCGCCACGCGACCTCCAACGCAAAGCACCCAGATGACATACCCGCCGAGTTTCAATTGCCATGCATCAGGGTTGGTCAGCGAGAATAAGTAGACCGCAAAGCCGCCAAAAATAGCCAGGTTCGCCAACCATTGTAATGTGCGTACTTTCATGACGATGCCTCCAAGACTGGCCTAGTGATACAACGTCTGCTGTTCTTCTTGATGCGGCGGGTTCTTGCTTGGCAACACCGTGATGACAAATTCAGTCAGCGACACGGCGACGATCAACAGCGCCCCGATGAGATTCGAATCGTCAACAGCGTTCCAGATCGAACCGGCGACCGCCAGCACCTGCAACAGCAAGTAGATCCCCCAATGCACGCCGGCATCACGAAACCGCCGCACCGACAGCGCGATCCCGGGGATGATGGTCGCCAATGCATAGACAAAAATCACCAAGAGACTGCCGATCATCAAGGCGACCTGCCCACCGTGCAGGTCGCCCGTGGAACCGCTAAGTAATTGCCCGATCGAGCCAAACAGCGAAACCAGCAGGATCAGCATCACACCCCAAGTAATCAGGATGTTCCACAACTGAAACCACCAATACTCCCGCCGGGTGCTGCGGCCGGTGAAGTTCACATAGTTCTTGAAAAAAGCGCCAAACGCCCGCAGCCCCCCGACGCCGTAATAGCGATTGCCCGTCGCCGCTGCCAAAAATTCATCATCTTCATGCATGATTGCCCCTCCATTCTCCGTCGTTCCCCTACCCTAAATATAGCCAGCCGGTCGCCGTTTGCCAACGAACACTTTTGTCACCTCACCCCAAGGCAACAAAACCGGATCGCCAGCAGACGATCCGGTTTTTCGATTATAGCCGCGTGACTTTGACGCGCTCGTCGGCAAATTCCCGCGGTGCGTAGGCTTGGGTGCTTTGACCCAACACAATGCCACACGTCGGCGTGAAGCCTGCCGGCAACTGCAGCTTGGCCAGCAGCTCTGGCGTCTGATCGATCGCAGCCACGGCTCCCCAGATATAGCAGTAGCCGACGTTTTGATCAACGGCGGTCAGCGCCATGCTGTGGGCAATGATCGCCGCACTGGAATAATCCGCGTTGCTTTTGCCTGAAGCGGAAACCAACACAAACACCGGTGCGCCATAAAGCATCTGCGCGCCATGGCGATGGAAAGCGTCGCCACAAGCTTTTTCGACGTCTGCTAGCAATTCAGGACTTTGAATGACCGTCAGATGATAGTTTTCAAAACGCCCCATTGCTACCGGCGCCTGTTGGGCCGCGTGCAAGATTGCCTCAAGCTGCGCGTCGCTCGGCTTTTCACCGGTATAAGCCCGCTGTGACTGCCGGCGGTTGAATACGTCTGCTAGTTCCATCTCAAAAACCTCCTCATTAATTATGGTTCTATCATAGCACTAATGCCGATCGCTGACCGGCTGGCGACAAGCGTGTGCCGTCCGCAGCAAAAATGCCGCGTACCGGCCAAACACCGTCGCCACCATCAGCGTCACCACACCCCACTCAAGCCACTGTGCCCCCATCAACAACGCGCCCGGCCACCTGCTAGGCAACAAGACAGCGTTGTATTTGGTGATGGCCGTCGCGGTGATCGCCACCGGAAACGTGAACGCCGCGATGCTCGGGGCAAAAGGCAAACGCAAGGTGTGCCGGATCGCGATCAAGGTGCCCAGATATAAGGCCTGCGAAAAAAGCAACAGCCCGCCGGCAACGATCGGATTCGGGTCGGCCACCACGCTCAGATACGCGGCCAGACACAGGCTCGCCGGCGCACAAACGATCGTCACCAACGGCTTGGCCGGCGTCGGTAGCGGCACTTTAACCAACCGCACCATTACGATCGGAAACACGAGCGCATAAGTCATCAACGACGCGATCACCATCGGCACCCCTAGCGCTGGAGCAAACTGCGGTGCCGTCACCGCGATGACGCCAATCCCCACGAAGGTCACAAACCAGCTGGGCATCACCATCGCCAAGCGCTTGGGGGCCTTGAGCAGATGATGCCACCCGAAGTAAACCATGATTGCTAAGTGGCCAACAACCGCCACCCACCATAAGCCCGTCACCAGTTGCGCTGGCAACCCCAGCGCCTGCAAGCACGTGCAGATCAGCATCGTTGCCATCGTCAAGTTGGGCAACACAGACGTCACCACTGGATCTTCAAGTGCTGTCTTGACCGATCCCGGGGCGACAACGAATTTGGCCATGACCAGCAACCACAGCCCCATCGCCAAGCCTTGGCATAACAGCCAGCCGCCTTGCCAGGCCACCGTGTGATAAATATTGCCCAGCGATGCCAATCCCAACATCAACCCACTGATCGGCAGCGGGAGCCTTGCCAAAAACGTCTGCATCCTAACCTCCATGGTGAATCCGGTTTCAAGCCCTTTAACCAGAATACGCATCTCATCAGGCTTTGACAAGGCCTTGACCGCAAAAAAAGGCCTCTGAAAATTCAGAGACCCTACCTCGTTACAATTAACGTGTCAGTACCGTGACGCTTTCGATCGACGTCGTCTGCGGGAACATGTCCACAGGCTGGGTTTGCTTGGCTTGATAACCAAACTCGCCTAACGCGACAATATCACGTGCCAAGGTCGCCGGGTTACAAGACACGTAAACCACTTTGTCTGGCAACATCTTGCCGACAGCAGACACAAACTCCGGCGCCAGGCCTTTGCGTGGTGGATCGACCATCAAGACATCCGCGTGCAGACCTTCTGTCGCCCACTTGGTCATCACGTCTTCGGCCTTGCCGACCAAGAACTCGGTGTTTTTGGTGCTGTTGAGGCTCGCGTTGACCTTGGCATCGTGCACCGCTTCAGGAACGACTTCGACGCCGTAGACCTTCTTGGCGTGTTTGGCCATGGACAAGGAGATCGTCCCGATCCCAGAATACGCGTCGATGACGGTTTCTTTGCCGGTCAGTTCTGCCGCATCGATCGCCTTTTGGTACAAGACTTCGGTTTGACGCGGGTTGACCTGGTAAAACGACAGCGGACTGATTCGGAAGGTGCTACCGAGCAGTTGGTCTTCCAGGTAATCGTGGCCAAACAGCGTGCGCGTCTTCTTGCCCAAGATCACGTTGGTCTTGCGGTTGTTGAGGTTGAGCATGATGCTTGCTGTTTCTGGTAAGGCCTTGGTGATGCCCATGACGATCTCTTCAAGATTGGCGACTGCCCAAGTCGTGCTGACCAGCACAATCATCAGCTGCTTGGAGAAGTAGCCGCGCCGCACCATGATGTGACGGATGACGCCGGTGTTGGCGACTTCATCATACGCCGGAATGTGATATTCCCGCAGCAAGTCGCGCACGACCAGCACGGCCTTGTCGATTTCTGGATCTTGGATATAAAAATCTTCCAGCGGCAGCAGCTCGTGGCTGCGACGCTTGTAGAAGCCGGTCGTCAACACGCCGTTGACGTTGCGTACCGGGATCTGGGCCTTGTTACGGTAGCCGTATGGCTTGTCCATGCCAAGCGTCGGTAAAACGTCGATGTCCAAATGCGATTTTTTGAACAACTGGACGACTTGGTTTTGCTTGAACCGCAGCTGCGCTGGATAAGCCAGGTGTTGCAGCGGCGCGATGCCGGTTTGCGCATAAGCCTTGGCCTTAGGTGCGACGCGGTCTGCAGACGAAACGAGTAATTCGTTCATCCGCGCAAACGCATATTTTTTTTCTGCCTTGATGACATGTGCTACGACTTTTTCGCCGGGCAAGGCGCCATCGATAAACAACGGATAGCCGTCGACTTTCGCGACCCCCATGCCTTCATAGGTCAGGTCTTCGATGGTAACGGTCAATTCTTGATTCTTTACAACTGGAGTTTTAGCCACAGTGGTCTCCTTTTATTCCGAGTTAGTGCCAACACTTGACACTAACAGAAAACGCGCCTAAACACAACAGCAAAGCGCCCAAGGCGGACGCCTTGGACGCTTGCTTTAGTTACCGATCTTGCCGTTGCCGTTCACGTCACTTTCAGAAATATTTTCAACTTCTGCGAGGTAGCCGTCTTTTTCTTCGATGTCATCAGCGATATTCTTGCTGGGAATGGCTTCGACGTTGGCAAACATCTCGATATGTTGACGCAGATTCTGGAAGCTCATCGGTGCTGAGCCACCATAATCCCCGTCGAGGTTGACCTTGAGCTCTTCGCCGTCTTCACGTGTGACGGTGAGGTTTTGCGTCTTGGTGTAGATAATATTGGGATCGTCGACATGCCGGCCGCCGCTCAAGACCTTGCCCATCAGCTTGATGTATTCGGCGAGATTGGCCGTTTTAACCACGATCAAGGAAAACTTGCCGTCACCCAAGCTAGCATCAGGCACGATCTGTTCGAAACCGCCGATCGAGTTGGTCATCGCCAGCAAAAACATCGATGCCGGCCCATCGTACACGCCGTCATCATATTCCAGATGGATTGGAAACTGCTTGATTGCCGGCAACATCTCAGCACCCTTCATCAGATAGGCGAAGTAGCCAAAGATCGATTTGAATTCGCTTGGCACCGCATAGGTCAGCTCGGTCAACAAGCCGCCAGCCGCGATGTTCATGAAGTAGTGCTTGTTGGCCTTGCCAATGTCCATGCGCAACGTCTGGCCTTTGGCGATCACCTTCGCCGCCGCCACTGGATCTTCCCGCGGAATCTGTAGCGCCCGGGCGTAATCGTTGGTGGTGCCGGCAGGGATGATTGCCATCTTCGGCCGGTGCCGGTGCGGCGCAATGCCATTGACGACTTCGTTGATCGTGCCGTCGCCGCCGGCCGCAACGATCAGATCGAACCCGTCTAGCGTCGCCCGCGAAGCCTCTTTTTTGGCCGAAAACGGCGTTGGTGTCGTCTGATAGGCACTCGCTTCGTAGCCGGCTTGTTCGAGTATGTTCAGGATGTCAGCGACGTTGCGCTTCATGCCTTCATTTCCAGAAGTCGGATTATAAATCAATCGTGCACGTTGGGTCATCTTCTAAGTCCTTTCACACAGCAATATTCTAGCATTCATTATGAAGCAAATCCCCGCAAAAAGCCATATCCAAAACAATCGCGCTCACACTTATGTCGTCCGGCAGCGTAAGTGTAGTTAGGTTGGTGGTGAGATAGTGGTATAGGTCGGACGGGGTGCGCTGCGACAGGAGATGGCTGGAACGGTGCGAGGCGCTCAGGAGCTAACTCTCCGCTTCGCGTCGAGGGGATCTCCTTCGACGCCTTTGTTGTAAGCGGCAAGCCGCTAACAACAATGCCGCGCCTGAGCCATCTCCTGTCTCCGCACACCCTGTCCTTACATTTGCGTCCTAAAACTTCAAAGTGGCGGTTTCCAAGATTGTGGAAGGCGGATAGCGAATAGTGATACTAGTTGTGAATGGTCTATTCACAGTCGAATGAATCGACCCGCTTGTCCGTTACACAAAATTATCCTGATACGCAGAATCCAGGGTGTGGGCGAAAGTGACGGAAGAAGGTCAATCTGACGTGGTGAGATGGCTGTTGGCGACTTGTCGCTTACAGCCAAGCGCAGGTGGAGATCCACTCAGCGAAGCTGAGTTAGCTCCGCCGAGCACCCTCTCCACGACAGATTGATCCTGCTGGAGTCGCTTTCGCCCACACCCGACAGCTTACTGGTCTACCCAACCCCCAAGACTGACGTTGCCAGACAACGACAGTATAAAAAACCGGCACGGACTTGAATGCAGTCCGTGCCGGTTGTATTGATTAGCGTTTCTTGATTTCGGCCATCAAGATCTGGTTGACGACTTTCGGGTTGGCTTTCCCGCGGGTCTGCTTCATGATGTTACCCACCAAGAAACCGATCGCACGGTCTTTACCGGCCTTGAAGTCATCAATACTTTGCTGGTTGTTGTCCAAGATCTCGGTGATGATCGGCGTCAACTTGGCGGGATCAGACAACTGCACCATGCCCTTGGCCTCGACCCAAGCCTTCGGGTCGGTGTCGTTTTGGATGATTTCCTTGAAGACCTTCTTGGCGATCTTGCTAGAGATCGTGCCATCTTTGATCAAGTTGATCATGGCGGCCAGGTGTTCAGGGGTCAAGGCAACGTCTTTGAGTTCGAGGTGTTCCGCGTTCAGGTAGCCGGACACTTCGCCCATCAGCCAGTTGGAGGCTTGCTTGGCATCGGCGCCGCTGGCAACGGTGGCTTCAAAGAAGTTGGACATTTCCAACGTGTTAGTCAACACACCGGCGTCGTATTCTGGGATGCCCCATTCGCTGACATAACGTTCACGCCGTTGCGCCGGTGCTTCCGGCAGGCTGGCTTGGACGTCGTCGATCCATTTCTGGGAGACATGGACCGGCGGCAAGTCTGGTTCTGGGAAGTAACGGTAATCATCCGCGCCTTCCTTGACCCGCATCAAAATAGTTTCCTTCTTGTCGACATCCCAACGCCGCGTTTCCTGACGGATCTGGCCGCCGGCGCGCAAAACTTCTTGCTGGCGCTTTTCTTCGTAGGCCAACCCGTCGCGAACGTGGTTGAAAGAGTTCAGGTTCTTGATTTCGGTCTTGGTGCCCCACTTGTCGCTGCCGATCGGCGAAACGGACAAGTTGGTGTCGACACGCATGGACCCTTCTTCCATCTTGACGTCAGACGCGCCGGTAAACTGCACGATCTGGCGCAGCTGTTCGAGGTATTGATAGGCTTCTTCAGGGCTAGCGATATCTGGCTTGGAGACGATTTCCACCAGCGGGGTGCCTTGCCGGTTCAAGTCGACATAAGAATAGCCGTCTGGTTCATGCTGGTTTTTCCCGGCATCTTCTTCGACGTGAAGCTCGGCGATCCCGATGCGCTTCTTTTTGCCGTCGACTTCGATTTCAACCCAGCCGTTGGTCGCCAGTGGCTGTTCGGCCTGGGTGATCTGGTAGGCCTTGGGGTTATCTGGATAGAAGTAGTTCTTCCGGTCAAAATGCGTGTACTCGGCAATATCAGCGTGCAACGCCAATGCCACCATGATGCCGTAGCTGTAGGCGCCTTTATTGATCGACGGCAACACGCCGGGGAAGCCCCAGTCGATGACGTTGGTCATGGTGTTGGGCTCTGCACCGTAAGAAACTGGCGATGGCGAGAACATTTTGGACTTGGTCTTGAGTTCAACGTGGACTTCCAGCCCAATCGTGGTTTCAAAATTCATTATTGGGCACCTCCTGGGATCTGGTCCAGATAATCATTCGTCGCTTCAAACGCATCAGCGGCCTGGTAGATCGTCGCTTCATCGAAGTGCTTCCCGATCAGCTGTAGCCCGACCGGCATGCCGTCGACAAAACCGGCAGGAATCGAAGCGGCTGGCAAGCCGGCGAGGTTCACCGGAATCGTCAAGATGTCGTTCATGTACATCGTCAACGGATCGGTGACGTTTTCGCCGATGCCAAACGCGGTGGTCGGTGTCGTCGGCCCCATTACCAAATCATAATCTTTGAAGACCTGATTGAAGTCGTCGGAGATCAATGTCCGCACTTGCGCCGCTTTCTTGAAGTAGGCGTCGTAAAAACCGGCAGACAGGCTGAACGTCCCGAGCATGATCCGGCGCTTGACTTCAGCACCAAAACCTTCAGAACGCGACCGCACATAAACATCGGTCAAGTTCTTCACGTCCTTGGCGCGGAAGCCGTAACGAATCCCGTCAAAACGCTGCAAGTTGGAGCTGGCTTCAGAACTGGCGATGATGTAATAAGCCGGTACCGCATATTTGGTGTGTGGCAACGACACCGTCTCAACGGTTGCGCCGAGTTTGCGGAACTGTGCGGCGGCTTTTTGGATGGCGTCGGCAATTTTCGGATCGACCCCTTCGCCTAAATATTCTTCAGGCAAGGCGATCTTCATCCCCTTGATGCTTTGGCCAATCTTGGCGGTGAAGTCTGGGACGTCTTTTTCAGCAGAGGTGCTGTCTTTTTCGTCGTGGCCGGCGATGACGTTCAGCACATGGGCGGAATCCTTGACGGAACGGCTCAGTGTCCCGATGGCATCGAGGCTCGACCCGAAGGCGATCAGTCCCCAACGCGACACGCGGCCGTATGTTGGCTTGACGCCGACGATACCGTTGAACGCGGCTGGCTGGCGGATCGAACCACCGGTATCAGTGCCCAGTGCAACCAGGACCTGTCCGGAAGCAACGGCGGCGGCGGAGCCACCACTGGAGCCGCCAGGAACCTTGGTGTGGTCCCAGGCGTTTTTGGTCGTCTTGAACGCAGAGTTTTCTGTCGAAGAACCCATGGCAAATTCATCCATGTTCAGCTTCCCGACGTTGATGGCCCCGGCATCTGCGAGCTTTTCAACAACGGTGGCGTCATAGACGGGCACGAAGTTTTCGAGCATCTTCGACGCCGCCGTGGTCGTCAGGTCTTTGGTCACAATGTTGTCTTTGATCCCGATGGGAATCCCGGCCAGCGGCTTGTCGGAAGCGACGCCTGCCTGGTCGATTGCTTCGGCTTGAGCCTTGGCGCCATCTGGATTCAACGTCAAAAAGGCATCGATCTCAGGATCGATCTGCTTGATGCCCGCCAGCGTTTCTGCCGTCAGCTGGCTGGCGGTGATGTCACCGGCCACCAACTTGGCGTGCAAGGCATCGATATCTGTCTGGAAATAATCCACGCTAGTCTTCCTCCTTGTCGATGATAGCAGGCACTTGAATCAACGTTCCCTTGCTGGTCGGGACGTTTTTGAACAAGTCCTCTGTTGGCGTGTTGTTGACCGCCTTGTCTTCACGCATCACGTTTTGGAGGTGAATGCTTTGCGTCGTTGTGGCAACGCCTGTGGTATCGACTTCTTCAAGTTGATCCACCATGTTCAAAATGTCGTCGAGTTGGGCTGTGAATTGTTGCAGTTCGTCTTCATTGAAGGCCAACCGTGCCAATTCAGCAACGTGAGCGACGCTTTGCTTCGTAATCATCGAATCCCCGCTTTCTTACTTAAACTACCCATTAGTTTACCATTCTTTGCCGACACGCGGTAGCACGCGTGCCAAATCCATTCCCGTCAAAACAGCGCCGGTGCCGCACGCCCAAATTCGGGTTTGCGACATCGGCGCATGGGGTCAATAACTGCTGAAGACGTGCGTGTAGAAGGACTTCTCGCCGGAATTGCGGGCAACAAAAGCCTGCATCCCCGCGGTCGACTGGATCTGGATCTCGATCTTCGCGCCGTTTGGCAAGTCCTTGGAGGCCGTCGTCGCCACATATTGCGTGAACGACTCGATCTCGGTTTCCCCATAGAACTGCGTGTTGATGGTAATGTTCATCCCCGTTAGCTGACCAGATTCATAATGCGTCTGGGCGGTGACCCCGGCAAGCGTCGGGAAGAAGTTTTCAATCTGGTCGGAGAAGTTGGAGAAATCGTTGGCGACGGTAGTGTTGATCGCCTTTTGGTTTTCCACCACAGGCAACACTTGGTTTTGCTCGTTGATCGTCTTCCACTTATTCAACTTGGTGCCAGAATCAGACGTCACCGAGGCAAAAAAGGTCCCGCCAACCAGCGAATCTTGATCCGCGTTCTTGTACAAAGCGACCACGATCGGCACGCTGTTGCCAACGCCAGACATCTTCCGGACCCGCGCGATCACCTCTTGGGCCATCTGTTTACCTTGCTTTTCCAGCGTGGCGGTGTCGATGTGCGTCGAATACGTCGCCCCATATTGTTGCTTTTGGTAGTTATAGTATTCGTTCATTCCCAGCGCGATGGAAACGCCGCCGATCTTCATCGAGTTGCCAGACGTCACCATGTAGTCTTGTTCGAGCATGGTCGCCAAATACTCAGGCGCCTTTGTTTGATAATCGGTGATGGTCGCACCGCTCTTGCCATTCTTGTATTGACTCGGGTTCAGGCCGGTCGGGTTATCGGCTGACTTGCGCGCCAGCCAATTTTTCGCCGTGGCAGTCGACAATAGCTGGCCTTCTTCAAACGAATACTTGTTGGTTGGAAAATGCGTCATGGAAATCGACTGTAGGCCGCTTTCCATCGACTTGATGTTGTAGGTATTGCTTCCTTGCGTGTTGGTCGAGATCGTTAAGCCGCGTGCGGAACTGGTTTGATAGCGGCCGTTTTTGATCACGCCTTGATACATGCTGGAATCCACCGTCCCGGTCGTCTGATACTTACTGTTGGCGGTACCAGAACTGTTAGTGCTCGTCGAATCTGAACTAAAGCTGAGCTTCCCACAGCCTGCCAAGACGATCACCAATGCGGCTAACGCACCGAATGCCAGATGTTTCTTCATCAATTATCTTCCTCACTTTGCATCGTTTCTAATAACGCCGCCTCATCCATCACAGGGACAGACAGGCTTTGCGCTTTGGCCAGCTTGCTGCCAGCCTTGTCTCCAGCCACCAGCCAGTCGGTTTTTTTGGAAACCGACCCGGTGACCTTGGCGCCCAGTGCGGTCAACAGCTTAGCCAGCTCTGGCCGCGAGAATTCAGCGAACTTACCTGTAATCACCACCGTCTTGCCGGCAAACGCCCCACTGGTTGCTTGCGGCTGGCCGCTCGTGTAGGCGAAGTTCACCCCGGCCGCCCGCAATTCATCTAGCAGCTGCTTGGCACCGTCAGTGGCAAACCAGGCCGCCGCGGATGCCGCGATGATCGGCCCGATCCCATCGACTTCAGCGATGGCTTCCGGCATCGCCTGTTGCAAGGCATTGAGATCACCAAAGTGGGCAAGCAACAACGTCGCCGCCTTGCCGCCGACGTGCCGGATCCCTAAGCCAAATACTAAGCGTTCTGCAGAGTTTTGCCGACTGTTGGCGATCGCTTTTAAGAGATTATTAATCGACTTTTCCTTGAACTTGTCTAGTTGGCTGAGCGATTCCGCCGTCAATTGGTAGAGATCTGCGACATCTTGGACCAAGTTGCGCTCAAGCAGCTGGGCGATGATCTTCGGGCCGAGCCCGTCGATGTTCATCGCGTTGCGGGAAGCAAAATGTGTCAGCTGCGACGCGACTTGCGCCGGACAGCGCGGGTTGATGCAGCGCAAGGCCACTTCGTCGTCCAGGTGCACCAACGTTTCCCCACACGACGGACAGGCCGTTGGAATCGGCGCCGGTTTGCTGTCGGCGGCGCGCTTAGCAACCACCACCCGCGAGACTTCCGGGATGATGTCACCGGCTTTGTGCAACATCACGTGATCGCCGATGCGCACATCTTTGGCGCGGATCTGATCTTCGTTGTGCAGCGTCGCCCGCGACACAGTGGTGCCCGCCAGTTGGACGGGATCCATCACGGCCGTCGGCGTCACCACGCCGGTTCGCCCGATTGTCCATTCGATGTCGCGAATCACCGTTTCGGCTTCTTCCGGCGGGAACTTATACGCGATCTCCCACCGCGGCACCTTCACCGTGTTGCCCAACTGGGCCTGCAGTGCCAAGTCGTTGACCTTCACCACGATCCCATCGATACCGTAAGCCAGCTGGTCGCGATCTGCGGTTTGGGTCGTGATGTAGGTATCCATCGCATCGAGATCTGACGCGACGATGCTCGACGGATTGGTGGCAAACCCGAGGCGCTTAAGAAAAGCCAACGCTTCATGTTGCGTCGTCACCCCGTAACGCTCCGGTGCGATCACCGTGTACATGAATGTCGCCAGCTGACGTTCTTTGGTGATGGCGACATCGAGCTGGCGAAGGCTGCCGGCCGCGGCGTTGCGCGGATTGGCGAACACGCTCTGGCCGGCCGCTTCGCGCGCGGCGTTCAGCTTGGCAAAAGCGGCTTTGGGCATGTAACACTCACCGCGGACTTCGATATCCAGCGGTTCCGGCAGGGTCTGAGGGATGTCTGGGATCGTACGGACGTTTTTGGTGACGTCTTCGCCGATGTTTCCGTCGCCGCGCGTCGAGCCTTGCACCAGCTTGCCGCCTTCATAAACCAAAGACAGCGACAGGCCGTCGATCTTCAACTCAACATTATATGCCAGTGGCTGCTCGACGCCGCCTTCAAGCCGCGTCGCCCAGTCTTGCAACTCCGCCAGCGAGAACACGTCGCCCATCGACAGCATCGGGACAGGATGTGGGACCTTAGGCAAGTCGTTATCGATCTCTCCGCCGACTTGTTGCGTCGGAGAATCGGCCGTGATCAAATCGGGGAACGCCGCTTCTAGTTCCTGCAGGCGCCGGTAGTTTTCATCATAGATATGGTCTTCGACACTGGGGGCGTCATTCGTGTAATATTCCGTCCGCCACTGATTCAGCTGATTCACCAATGCCGCTACGGCTTGGTCTGCTTCATCGTGTGTCATCTCTGCAACTGGCTTATCGGCCACGAGAATTTCCTCCTCTTTATCTTGTTATAGCTTCTTGATTGGGGCAAACGCCGCGAGCAGGCGCTTGACGCCTTGGGCCGCAAACGCGATATCGAGCTCTTGATCATCGCCTTGGCCATTGACCTTAACGACGGTGCCCACACCCCACTTGCGGTGTTCGACCTTGTCGCCTGCCGTCCAGCTGGTTTTGCCCGCGGCGGTCGTCGGCGCCGCCGAGTGGTCGGCGACGACCTTGGCCTTGGTGCCGACCGGATGCTTGCTGTAAGTCGGGGTCACCGCCCGCTGCGTGCGGTTGATGAACGGAATGTCCGACTTCACCTGGGTGCCGCCGGCGGTTTCCATCAGCTCCGGTGAGATCTCGTCGATGAAGCGGCTAGCCGGGTTATTTTGGCGCTGACCGTAAAGCATCCGCGCAAATGCGTTGGTGAGATACAGCTTCTTTTGCGCGCGAGTGATCCCGACATATGCCAGGCGGCGCTCTTCTTCAAGCTGGGTCTCATCCATCGCCGCACGACTCAGCGGAAACAGGCCTTCTTCCATGCCCACCATGAACACGACCGGGAATTCCAGCCCCTTAGCGGCATGCAGCGTCATCAAGGTGACCTCTTTGGCGTCGTCGTCTTCGGTGTCTTGATCCGACAACAGCGCCAGATCGGCCAAGAAGTCGACGAAAATATCGCTGTTTTCATCTTCGGGTTGATAACGCGCGTCGAACTGGCGGGTCACGGATAATAGTTCGTTCAAGTTGTCGATCCGCGTGTCGGCTTCCACCGAGTCGGCGGCTTTCAACACCGGCAGATAGCCGGTTTCATCCAAGATGTGTTCCATCATCTCGGTGATCGTCCACTTGGAACGTTGCGCCGCAAGCTTTTGTAGGGTGGCGCCGAATTCTGCCAGGCTTTTGCGTGCCTTGCCAGACACCGGCGACAGCTCCGCGTTGCTGGCCGCTTCTAACAACGACCAGCCGTTTTGAGCGGCGAAGGCTTCGAGTTTCTCAACAGAAGTCGCTCCGATCCCACGCTTAGGTTCGTTGACGATCCGGTTGAAGCTCATGTCATCTTCGGGATTGACGACCAAGCGGAAATAAGCCAAGGCATCGCGAATTTCCTTGCGGTCGTAGAACTTGTGGCCACCGACCATTTTATAAGGGATGTTAGCTTTAACGAAGGCTTCTTCGACAGACCGCGATTGCGCGTTGGTGCGGTAGAGCACGGCAAAATCGTTATAGTGCCAGTGGTTTTTGGCGATGCCGGCTTCGATCTGTTTGATGATGAAATAGGCTTCGTCGGTTTCGCTTTGGGCGCGGTAATAGGTGATCTTGTCGCCCACCGGATTTTCCGTCCACAAAGTTTTCACCTGGCGCTTTTGGTTGTTTTTGATGACGGCATTGGCGGCGTCCAGGATCGTCTTGGTCGAGCGGTAATTTTGCTCCAACAAGATGACCTGGGCGTCTTTGTAGTCATCTTTGAAGTCCAAGATATTTTGCATGTTGGCACCTCGCCAGCCGTAGATGCTCTGGTCGGCATCCCCGACGACGCACAAGTTGCGGTAGCCTTCTGCCAGCAAATGTACCAGCTGGTATTGGGCTTCGTTGGTATCCTGGTATTCGTCGACATGGATGTATTGAAACTTACGCTGGTAGAACTCAAGCGTTTCTTGATCTTGCTGGAACAGTTGGATAGTCATCATGATCAAATCATCAAAATCCAGCGCCTGATCGCCGCGCAACCGCTTCTGATATTCCTTGTAGACCTCGACCACGATTTTTTCAAACGGACTCGCGGCATTTTTGGCATAGTCGTCTGGTGTCAGCAGGTCATTTTTAGCGCTTGAGATCGTCCCCAAAATCGCCTTGGGATCGTAGCGCTTAGGATCAAGATTCATGTCCGCCAAGATGTGCTTCACCAGGGTCAATTGCTCGGCGGGATCGGCGATGGTGAACGCGCGATTCATGCCGAGTTTTTCGATGTCGCGGCGCAAGATGCGCACGCACAGCGCGTGGAACGTCGAAACCCACACGTCGCGGGCGACTTCTTCATCCAATAAGCTGCCAACCCGCTCTTTCATTTCGCGAGCCGCCTTGTTGGTGAAGGTGATCGCCAAGATCCGCCACGGGCTGACGTTTTTTTCTTCGATCAGATAAGCGATCCGATGCGTGAGCACCCGCGTCTTACCGGACCCGGCGCCTGCCATGATCAAAACGGGGCCTTCCGTCGCCAGTACCGCCTCTGTTTGCTTGTCGTTCATGCCGTCTAACATTGGTGCAGTCGCCATTGAATTTGTCGTCCTTTCGCTTCTTCCAGATTGCTTGCGACGCCATATCGCCATCGCGTAAACTGTGGAAAGTATACCAAAAAAACACCTGTTTGGACAGGCGTTCTCATCGGGTATTAAGGCGTCAACCGGCTAGCTTCCTAGCCGCTTTTCACCCTCAAGTTTTTGAATTTCAGAAATATCTTGCGTGACCTCGAGGCAACCGAGATACTCCCCTTCAGGATCACGGATGGCAAAGTAGCGGATATAGATCATTGATTCATGATGCAGGTTGATCCAAAAATCTGCGTGGTCTTCTCGGCCTTCGTGAAAATCACGCAAGATTTTCTCGACTTTGTCCACCGACTTAGGCGGATGGCAATCTTTCACCAGTCGGCCGATCACCGCCGTCGTCCGCGGGAAGACGCGTTCGCCGGAATCGGAGAACCAGCGCACCGTGTCGGTCGCATCGACAAACGTCAGATCAAGCGGCAACACGCGCAAAACGTTGGTCAGTTCATCCAGATCCAGCGAACCGGTCGGTAACAGCACCCGCGCCGGATGCACGCCGTCGATTTCGATGCGACCGGAATCCGATTCACTGGTGGCCGCACCAAACACCGCCGGGCCGCGATGGCGCTTAGGCTTGTGGACTTTGGGCTTCTGCACGGAAATCGACGGCACGTGCTTGTCGTTGTCGCCGTCTGCGGTTTTGGCCCCGTTGAGCTTGGCCAGCGTTTCTGCCGGCGCCACCGGCATCGGGGTCCCTTGGTGGATTTCTTTGAGCACGTCGCGGTCGGTTTCGCGCTTCGGACGCTTAGACGCAAGGTCTTGGCTAGTCGCCAGCTCTTCTGCCATCGCGTTGAGTTCCGCCGCCATTTTGGACGGCTTGGGCTTGACCGCCAGCTCTTCTGCGGTCGGCTGCCACGGTAGCGGCTGCGCAATCAGGGTGTAGCCGATGGCGTCAGATTCGCGCTGGATCATCGCCCAATCTGCGGCGGAAAAAACTTCTAGGTCCATCGGCAACATGATCTCTTCTTCTTTGAAGACCATCTCGTCGACTTCTTTGGCCGCCTTTTCGATCGCGGCTTCGATGTCGTATTTATCCGGCAGTGGTTCGCTGGTCACCAACGCCAACGCGTCTTTGATCCAGCCGCGGATCTCGTCATCGACACCCCACATGACTTTTGGCGGCGCCGTGATGCCGTATTTGGTCATCAGCGGAAAGATCAAGTTCTCTTTGCGCAGGTAATGCTTGTCGATTTTGGTGAGATCTTGCAAGGCGTTTTGCAGCCGCTTCAAGAGTTCTGGGTCGCTGCCGGCTTGTTGCCACTTCTTGAGCGTCGGCAACAGCTCGTCGTTGAGCAGCGACATCAACACCGTGTTCTCCAGCTTCAGCACCTGCACCGGATGCCCGGGAATATCTTCAGTCGGGGTCTTGGTGTCGTTATTGATCTTGCCGCGGAACACCGCCGCGTGCACGTTGCACAGCGTCTGAATCTCCATCGGGTTGAGGCCCGTTGAGATCAATTCACGCTCAGCGTTAGTGATCTCCGACACGTCGACGCCATCAAAGGTGGCATCAAAGATCTTCTTGGCTTCTTCAAAGGAGCCGCCATCGTGTAGCATCGACAAGATCTGCACAATTTTTTTCTGCCGGTCAACGGCATGGGTTTCACTCATGATCAACTACCTCGAATCCGGCTTGCGCCAATGTCGTCGTCAGATCTTCTAAGGCGATATGCTTCATTTTGGCGCCTTTGGCCAAGGTCATGAAGCGGCCAACGGTGTTCAGCAGCTTCGGGTCGGTCACACCGTCCAACCCCATCGCCACCATCACAGACACGATGTCAGGATGGGCGGTGACCAATTCACGCACTGGCGTCTCAAGCGAAATTTCAGTCATGTGGCTACTTCCTTTCACCGGTGCGCCTGGGCACACCAAATTCTAATAATAACCTCATTATACCATCTCACCTTAAAAAATCAGTATCTTGCTTGTGCGTAGATGTGTTTCTGCTAACCTTTTTAACCGGTTACACTGGCGACGCTTGCGCGTGACTTTGCTGGATTCGGGGTGTACATTAAAGCCAAGCATGTCTAGACAGATCAACAATTCGAATGCCAAGGAGTGATAGCAATGCATGAAGTTCCAGAAACCATGGCGGAAGCCGAAGCCCTCGCGACCAAGTTGTCCCTACCAGTCGACCAGGTCATCCAGCGCGGCTTGCAGAACTGGGCGCAACAATTATTAGATGAAGGCATCGAAGGCGGCTATATGACCGCCAAGCTCGAAGCAGACGGCCTGCATATTTTCGACATCAACAACCAGCCGCTGTTGACCGTCGATACCTTGACCAGCGCGCCGTTGGTGGCCCGTTTCAAAACCGAATCTCACGCCACCTTGTTGCTGATTCAGACCAAGATCCGCGCGTTGTTCGACACGAATCAGTTGCATTAACCCAAAACAGGAGCGCTATTCGCCAATTGATGGCCGGTAGCGCTCCTGTTGTTTAGCGTTTGCAATCGCACCCATTGGTTAGCAAGACGCACTAACGCCATGAAACGCCGCGCGTGCCGTGGCTGGTATTTATGGGTAACTCAAATAAGCTGTTTTGCGTTCATTTTTTTGTTTAGGTGATTTTGGAGGAATCACGCACATAAAGAAGCATCCTGGTTTGGTCAATTTTGACAATGAGTGTCATCAAAATTGACCGTGTCTGTCTGCGACTGGCGTGTACGATCTTCCTTTGCTGAGGGAGCTACGCAAGGCAACGGCATCGCCTTGCTTCGCTCTGTGTACCGGCCACAAGCCACGACGACGCGGTCTTAACCAAACGACCCCCTTAGTCCTACGTTTGCGTTGCACCGCGTTTCGGATCTCGACTCATAGACAAGCTTCACTTGTCACCAAGTGGTTGTGCATTCACTTACACCGAAATCGGCTGCTGTTACACTAGCCTGCTATCATCTGGTGTTAGAGAGCCAGCCTCCTAGGATCAGAAGACCGCGAACGGTCGCACTGGTGTGCTTTGGAAACATGAAACATCCGAAGGACCGGCCAACAGTTGCCCCTTCCCAACTCCACAAACGATTGTCTCACGGATTGTAAGCGGTGGTGATTTTTTTGACTCAGCAAATTTGGCGATTATTTTTTCAGACTGGTAGCCGCAAACACTTGATTGAATTCCGCCATTAGTTTTTCTGGTGCGATCGGGATCTCTTGCAAATAGGCGTATAACGCGTAGGTCGTCACCGCGTCATACACCGCCCCGTGTGCCAAGATATCCAACCCCAGATAGCCACGATATTTGGACAAGCCCACATCGGGCAAGCCCGGCATTGGCCCAAACCCCTTGGCCAGATCAGCGACATCTAACAAACGCCCAGGCGTCGCGTACAGACCGAATTGCCGCTGCATCACTAGCAAGTCGCCGCCTTTGACGGCAAACCCTAAGAGTGGGTCTTTGCCAATGAAGTTTTGAAACTCTGCCAACGCCGTGGTTGCCGGCCGCCCGTAGCGCGTCAGGAGTCCGGTGTGAATGCCTGTCAGCGCCTGTGAACGCCGGTTTAGCCTTGACCCTCGGGGGATCTGCACGAAACAATCGAATGTGTCGACGATTTTGCCAGCGCGTACTTTTAACGCCCCGATTTCCGTGGCGAACTGGCCTTCTTGCTTGTTGCCACTGGAAAACTCCAGGTCAAAAACGGTATAGGCATCAGGCCGTCCGGACAGCTGTTTCAATATCGGCTTTTGCTTGGTGAATGCTGGTGCTGGCGTCTGCGTCCAATGCCGGCGACGCAGGCTCTTGGCCCGCGCCAAGACATCGTTTTGCAACCCGGCCTCGGCCCGTCCAGTGCGCGGATGCGCCACGTCGATGACCAAGTCTTCCATGTGGGGCTCGCTACTGAACGCGCGCGACCAAGGTGCCAACATTGGCGCAGGCGCCCAAGCCACCCCGGCGCGGTCGAGCATAGCTTGCGTTTCTTGCGCCACTGCCCCGTGTAATTCGAGATGCACCGGGTCTTGATCAGGCGCCAGGTGCAGCTGATGGATGATACCGGCATACCCTTGCAGGTGGTTGTACAACGCCCGCACCAATGGCCATTCAGGCACCAGACTTTGCGGCAGTTGGGCGGGATCACGCAAGGCAGTCGTGTACGTGCGCAACAACTTACGGATCAGCCAATCGACAGGCTTGCCGACTGGTGGCACAAGCTCGATGGTCGCCGTTGCCGTCAGTCGCGGCCATAGCGGCGCACTCGCGGCTGGTTGATCTTCGAGCGTCAGCGTCTTCGGCCATAACCCTCGCAAATCAAGCGTCTGCGTCGTTAAAGCGATCTGAGTCTGCGTGCCGCCGCCAACTGCCGCCAGCGCCTTCAATGCCCCCAGCAGTTGCGGTTGCCAGTCTGTTGTATAAAGCGCCTGCAGCGCTTGTCTCAATTCGTCCATCTCGTCCTCCTTGTCACTTGCTCCATTCTACCGCAAACCCCAAGGGAAACAAAAAAGGCGAGACAGATTCGTCTCACCTCATCCACTACCTATTCACTTCTTTTGTTCTTTCAACAGCGCCCGTCGCTGAGGACTGACCCAAGTCCCTGAGCCTTTGCCCAAGATCGTCTTGAGCGCCGGCACGAAGGTCACTGCAATTGTGATCGGGTTAACCATCCAAAAAAACAGCATGTAAAGCGGCGCAAATTCCAGATACTTCAACTTAGCCGCATGGTGATCGAGGATCAGTGCCACCAATAGTTGCAAAAATCCCGCCAGCATCTCAAACGTCACGAAGATGAACGACATCGCGATCGCGTGCCACAGCCGCTCATAGTTGCCGGTAACCAGAAAGTACACGCAGTTAGCGGCAAACAGCAAGGTCGTCAGGATGAAGAAAAACGACCACAAGATCGACAGCGTCGAATCGACAAACATCGACAGCTGGTAGCGGTGGCGAATGGGGTGTTTGACAAACTTCTTGATGTTGGTCAGCCACACCTCCGTGCCACCTTGCGCCCAGCGCTTGCGTTGTTTGAACAAGTCGCCGACAGTTTCAGGCACGTTCATGTGAAAAACGATGTTCGGCGCAAACCGGGGTACCGCCCCGATCATCTGGTGATCCCAGGCGATCGAGATGTCTTCTGTCGCGCGGTTTTGACGGAAGCCGCCAACAGACACCAGAAAGCTCTTGCGATACATCGTGTTGGCGCCGGAATAAGCGTACATCGAATCGTTCACCGCCGCTTGGCTGCGCTTGATGACCCCCACGATGCTTGAAAACTCAACGGTTTGCGACTTGCAGATCAGCTTGGTGCGATTTTGAACATCCATGTTGGCTGTCACCGCACTGGTGTTGATATCTCGGTCGTGAATGAAGTAGTTCATGTACTTCATCAAGGCGTCGGGCTCAGGAACGGTGTCGGCATCGTTGCTAAGGATATATTCGCCTTTAGCAAAATACATCCCGATGTTGAACGCGTGCGCCTTACCCTTATTCTTTTCGATCGTGATCAGCCGCAACCTTGGAAACTCGTGTTGCAGCCGCGTCACAATGGCTTCGGTGTCGTCGGTCGAGCCGTCGTTCATCACCAAAATCTCGTAATTCGTGTAATTGAGCGCGGTAAATAAATACCTGATCGTGGATTCGATCATGATTTCTTCGTTGTGGGCCGGGATCATGATCGTCACTAGCGGTTGCTTGGCGACCGGCAACTGCTGCCAGTCGTTATCTTCGGTGTTTGGCCGCAACCAGCGATAGCTCAGCGACCCGAAGAACCAGAAGAACGAGCCGATGATCGGATACAGGCACAACACCAACAACGCCGCGGTCGCCACCGTGCCCCAAGTCGTGCTTTCAAACAGGTGGTCGATCATGACTGGCGCTCCTTTCGCTGCTTATCAAACAGGTGTTGAAACTCGTCGGTGTCGAGGTTTTTGTCAGGCGTCACGTGATAAGTTTTGACATTTTCACGAAAGCTGGCCGGCCCAAAACGTTCATCCATGAACTGTTCCAGTTCGGTTTCACGCTCTTTTTGGCTGATCGGGTCAAACGTCGGCCACTGTTCCACCAGCCGATCGCGCTTGCGCACCTGGATGATCGTCATTGAAACGGTGAAGATCAGCGCCACCGCCGCCAGAAACAGCAAGATCACCCCGATAAAGCGGATCTCAAAGATGCCTTCGCCATAATGCCAAAACGGCTTGATCTTACCGGTTTTGACGCCGTAATAACTCACGGCGGTAATCACCATCGGCACGAACACGCAGAGCCAACCCAAGATGGCTACCAGTGTCTGGCGAAGCTTCAATAACCAATGCCCGTGCTCATAATAGGCGTCGGTATAAAGCTGCTGCTCAGTTGAATTTTGTTTGGCCATCTTCGCCACCTCCTTGTGCACCACCGGATCGCTCGGCCGGCCAAAATGATACCCTTGGCGTAACCCGATGTTGAGCTGTTCGGCCAAAGCCTCGTCTTGTTCATCTTCAATGCCGGTCAACACCAGCTGCATATGTTGATGCTCGGCAAACTGTCGCCAAGACTGCAAGTTAAGATCCAGCCATTCGTTTGGGTTGGTTTTGCGAAAGGCCCGCATCGAACATTTGAGCGTGTCGATCACCCCGACCATCCAGCCGATACTTTTCATATCCGCACTTTCAGAACCAACGTTATCGACTTCAAACTTCATCCCGTATGTCTGCCCGCCACGGATATGCCGCAAAAACGTCGGCTTGTATGGATAGCGCGTATTGGGATCCAGCTTCATCTCCACCGCGAGCTTCATCGGGGCAATGTTGGCGATCGCCCAGCGCACGAAGTAGTCGAACTCCGGGCTGATGATCTGGGAATAATCCAGATTGATCGATAACTGATAGGCTTTTTGCGGCAACGACTGAAACGTCGTCTCCAATAGCGAGATCACCCGTTGCAGCGGCAAGGTCTCTAATTGTTGCGGCAGGCGCCAGCTCCCATCAGGCTGTTTCTGGCGCAACAAACATTCGTAACCGGTGATCTTTTGCTCGGCATCAACGGTCGGTTGGATGAAATAGCGCAACTCGAGTTCTTTTTTCCCGAGGTAGTTGTTCGAGCGCTTGCGTGAATGGTAGAAATACACGCACACGACGACCACCGCCAAGACGAGCAAGGCGATGGCTGTCCAAAACAGCCAGAATTCCAGCGTCCTTAACATGCTTTACACTCCCTTAGTCCTCACCAAACCGCGATAAACGCGATATGCCGCCACATGATCCCAAAGCGCCAGAAGCAACAACACGATCACGACCCAAAACGGCACGCTGGTTTTCAACCGCAACCAGCCGTGCACCCGCGTGACCGGGATCGTGAGCGTTGCCAAGCCCGAAGCCGGCATCACGCGCGTTGTTGGTTTCAACAGGCGATACCCAAACGGCGCCCGGATCGGAATGTTGTGCCCAGTAGCGACTTCTTCATAGACGCGATAGACCCGGTGACCGTCATCGACATAGCTGATCGTGATCCCTTGTTTTTGGGCCTGCACGGGAATCACCACCCGCTGGTTGGCCGCAGCCGTCAACCGGTATGTCGTCGGCGCACTCCCCAAAGTGCGATAGCCGGCGGTCCCGGCGCGGTGAATATCGACAGTTTGCCCGGCGGCGCCACTGATCGGCTCTGTCGCCACGGTTTGCTTACCAGCTTGAAAAACCAACAACGCCTTAGCCTGCTTGGCCACATGAATCACCAGCGACTGGTCAGCCGCCGCGGTGAACGTGTACGCCTTAGGATTGCCAGAAGCGGTGATATAGCCAGCAACCGAAGCGTGTGAAATATCAAACGTCGTGCCGATGTTCCCGGAGATCGGCTCGGTGCCGACCTGTTTGCCGCTGGTATCGATATAGCGCAACGTAGCGGTACGCATCTGCGTGGCCGCGGCAACTCGCTGGCCTTTGATCAGATGCTGGCCGCGAGAATAAGCACGCACCAACGCCTGATAGAGATGCCAGCCCCAGGTGTGCTCGACGGCAGAATAACGCTTGAGCGGCAGTGAATTGTCGACCGTGACGGTATCCAGGTGGTAATAAGCGGCCATCCAAGCGTTGAACCAGCGTTTCTTCGGGTTCCCATTGGCGACATACGTCGATTGCCAATACTGATTGCGGTCGGTGTATACCGGCGCCATGCCAGGAACCGCGGCGTGTTTAATGTCGTGTTTGGCGTCATAGCGGCAGATCGCATCCCCATTAGCCCAAGTCTGATACGACCGATAATTCGATTGCACCGCCGCTTGAAAACCTGGGATCGCATAAACGCCAAGGCACAGGGCCAACAACCCCGGTAACAGGCGGCTGATCCAGGTACCCGCTCGCAAGCGTGCGTGGTCTTGCGCCAACAACAGTAGCGCGATGATCAGATACAGATTCGGCCCGAAAAACACCCGGCTGAGGATCTGTGGCGACACGATCAGCGCCACGATGCCCAAGATGGCGCCAAGCGCATACAGACACCCGGCCAGATACTCACGATCCCGGCGCCATAACAGCTGGTGGCCGAAGGTGTGATGCTGCCAGCCGAGGTACACGAGCACCCCTGCTACCAGCAACAACAGCCAGCCAGAATATTGCCCCGTTTCAGCGAGCAGCTTACCGATCTGAAACTGTTTGCCGCGCACAGCGATCTGATTGACCCCTGAAATCAACACGATGTAATAGCCAAACCCGGCGGCGATCCCGCCTGCCCACTTCCAGCCAAGCTGTGACTTCTGCCAGTCAAACAAAGTAAAGGCCAAAGCGATAAACACTGTGACCGGGGCGGCGTTTTCGTTGGTGGCGCCGGCAAAAAAGCCTAACACCGACATGCCAACGACCATCAAGCGCGGATGCTTGGCGTGGTAGTTGAATCGATACGGTAACAAAAAGCTGAGATAGATCAGCGCCACCCAAAGATAGTTGAAAGCCCCAGATAACCACAAGATCGTGGTGCCGTAATCCGGCAAGCCAACCCACATCAGCGCATAGGTCAACGCCAAGAAGCCGACCCGGATCCGTTTTTTGCCAAAGACATGCAGATTCATCAAGATCCCGACCAGCACAAACACCGCCGCGCTGGCAACGTTGAACACCGCTTTAGGAAACTGCATCGCTGTCATCACCCCTGCGTGCGCAACGAAGCGACCGTTGTAGATCCGCGTGTGGTTTTGCAACGACAACAGCAAATCCCAAAGGTTATGGATGCCACGCAGATGGTGAGGCCATTCGCCTTGATAGAAAAAATGATATAAATAATCATCGCCGGAATAGCCGCTCACGTCATACAGCACCTTCATCAATAAGAAGACGCCGACGCAGAGCACACAAAAACCAGCGAACCAGAGAATTCTGTTGACTTTACGATTCACGGAATCGTCCCCCAAACTTGTGTCAACATTTGTTGTATAGTAAATAATATCACAATATCAGGCTTAATCGTGCATCTTAAGATGAAAAGATATAGCTTTTTCATCTAGTGTCGCAAATAAAATAATAATTGGTCTACCATTTCCGATGCTTGTTTATCCACCATTGCCGACATACTTTGAGAATTGGTATAGGCTCAGCCACAAAAATAGCGCTACCCCACACCTTGAAAAGGTCGTCAGGTAGCGCTATTAAGCACCCAGAGGTCGCTAGTCGCCTAACCCGATGCGATCAAAGATCTCATCGACATGGCGCAGATGGTAATGATAATCGAAGGCGTCATCGAGTTGGGCTTGGCTCAAACGCTCAGTGATCTTCGGATCGGCTTCAAGCAACGGCCGGAAGTCGCGGTGCTCGTCCCACGCTTGGGCAGTTTTGGGCTGCACCAGATCATAGGCGGCTTCACGCGAAAGCCCGGTTTCGATCAGCTTGAGCATCACCCGCTGGCTGAAGATCAACCCGTGAGTCTTGTTCATGTTAGCAATCATGGCGTCTGGGAAGACGTCGAGATTTTCGATAATCGTCGTGAAGCGATGCAAGATGTAGTCCAGCAGGCCGGTGGCGTCTGGCAACATCATGCGCTCCGCAGAAGAATGCGAGATGTCACGTTCATGCCAAAGGTTGACGTCTTCCAAAGCCGGGATGCTGTAACCGCGGATGATCCGCGCCAACCCAGAAACATTCTCGGAACCGATCGGGTTGCGCTTGTGTGGCATCGCGCTGGAACCTTTTTGCCCGGCGTTGAAATGCTCTTCGACTTCGTGAACTTCAGTGCGCTGCATGTGGCGCACCTGGGTGGCAAACCGCTCAACGGAAGTCGCGATCAAGCCCAGCGTCTGAATGTAACGAGCGTGCAAGTCTCGCGGCAATACCTGCGTGGAGATCTCTTGAGCCCGGATCCCGAGGTGTTCGCAGACATACGCTTCGACTGCTGGCGGCGTGTTGGCGAAGGTCCCGACCGCACCGGAGATCTTGCCGGCTTGCACTTCATCGGCCGCTTCATCAAAGCGCGCCAGATCACGCTTCATCTCTGAATACCAGTTGGCCACGACCAACCCGAACGTCGTCGGTTCCGCATGGACACCGTGGGTCCGCCCCATCATGACGGTGTGTTTGTACTTCTTGGCCAGAGCCGCCAACGCACCAGTCAATGCTTCGATATCTTGACGCAAGATTGCATTGGCCTGCTTAAGCACATACCCTTGGGCGGTATCGACAACATCAGTCGATGTCAGACCAAAATGCACCCACTTCTTCTCGTCTCCTAAAGATTCAGAAACCGTGCGAGTGAAGGCCACGACATCGTGCCGCGTTACGGCTTCAATCTCGTGGATGCGATCAACGGTGAAGCTGGCGTTTTGGCGTAGCGCCTTGACGTCTGCTTCTGGAATCTCTCCTAGCGTTGACCAAGCTTCCGCAGCCAAGATTTCGACTTCCAACCAAGCTTTGTAACGGTTCTCTTCGGTCCAAACTGTCGCCATCTGCGGGCGGCTGTAACGGTCGATCATGTAAGCGTTCCTCCTTGAGTTAGACAATAAGCTTTCAACGTGTTACCTAAGTTTAAATACGTTCACAAGAGGTTAGAGGCGAAAATAATCTGTGGCATTAATGGTTTGCGTGATCACATCACGATCCCCCACCACCGCGATTTCGCCGATCTCGTCGGTGTCATCGGTATCCGGATAGAAGCGGAACTGCCAATCCGGTTTGATCTGGATCTGGGTCATTGCCGCTGCCCGATCATCTTGCCGCAGTGGCAACAAGGCCCCGCCTTGGACAAGGTGTACCTCCGGCAACGGCCAGCCAAACAGCGCGCGCAAGTGCAGGTAATACGGCGAGATGCCTGTCGTTGCCGTCAACACATGACCGTTGATCTGGGGACCGGGGAACAGGCGCTTGACGTACAGCGTCAAACTGCGCGTCATGAACAACTCGATACCAAACACCCCAGTGTAGTCGAGCTTGTCAGCAAGCACCCGCGCGATCCGCTGAATCTCGGTTTGCACCGCTATGCCGCCGGTCGCTGGCACTACCGACGCCTTCAGCTGATGATGTTCGAAGCGATTCTCCACCACCGGCATCACCTGGATATGCTCGCCGGCCTTGGCGACCAGCACCGAGTATTCGATCGGCTGATCGAGCCAGGCTTCTAAGACATACGGGCGCTGTTGCAGGAGCTGTTCAGCCCGATGCACGTCTTCCGGCTGGGTCAAACGCAGCTGCTGGTCGACACCGATGCCTTTTTGGATCGGCTTGAGGATCGACGGAAAGCCCACAGTTTCCACCGCCGCGGAGATATCTTTCGGCGTGACGACCTGCGCGTAAGGCAAGATATTCATGTTCAGGTCATCAAGGTACACTTTTTCCAGATACCGGTCTTGGGTGACGCTCAAAATGTCGACACCGGAAGGCAACTGACTGCGCCGAGCGATATTGGCCAAGGTGGTGCCGTCGACGTTCTCATCGACATACGTGATGATCTGCGCCAGATCGACCAGCCGTTGCAACGCTTTGACGTCGTTGGCATCCCCTATCAGCCGCATATCCGCAACATCAAACGCGATATCACCATCGGCCGGGGCCAACACGATGGTATGCATCCCCATCCGCCGGGCCGCCAATGCGAGATGATAGGCCCGCACGCCGCCACCGATAATACCGACGATCGCGCCAGGTTTAATAAATTGAGGCATAAACTGACCTCTTTCTGCGATTATGATTCATCGTCTTTTTCGTTCAATCCATCTTCTGTTTCAAGCTCCGGTTGCGGCGTGTGGGAATTAAAGATCCAGTTCAACAATACCGCTGACACACTCGCCATCAAGATCCCGGAACCAAAAAGCAACTGCAACGTTGCCGGCAATGCCTGGACGATCTCAGGTTGGGTCGTGACGCCCAAACCCAAACCGATCGAAATCGCCGCCACCAGCAGGTTCTTATCATTGTGAAAATCAACCTGTTGTAGCATCCGGATGCCTTGCACCGCCACCATGCCGAACATCACCAGCATGGCACCGCCAAGCACCGGTGAGGGAATGATCGTCGCCAAGGCGCCGATCTTAGGCAATAACCCCAACAAGATTAAAAACAGCGCAGAAAACATGACGGGCTTGCGCGTCTTGATGCCAGACAACTGCACCAACCCGACGTTTTGAGAGAAGGTCGTATATGGGAAGGTATTGAAGATTCCGCCTAACAACACCGCCAGGCCTTCAGCCCGGTAGCCTTTTTTCAGATCAACTTGTTCGATCCGCCGGCCGACGACATCCCCCAAGGCGAAAAACACCCCGGTGGATTCGACCATCGATACCAGCGAGATCAAAATCATCGTGACGATCGAGCTCCATTCAAAATGCGGCACCCCAAAGTAAAACGGCGTTGGCACGTGAAACCAGCTGGCCTGGGCGACCGGGGCAAACGATACCATGCCCAAGAACCCAGCCAAGACGGTGCCACCGATCAACCCGATCAAAATGGCGATGCTACGAACGAAACCGCGACCCCAGACGTTAAACGCCAAGATCAACAACACGGTGAACGTCCCGACCGCCAAGTTGGCCGTCGATCCGAAGTCTTTGGCCGTCGTGCTGCCGCCACCAAGATTCTGGAAGGCCACCGGAATCAGCGACAAGCCGATCACGGTGATCAGCGTGCCAGTCACCAACGGCGGAAACAGCTTGCGCAACTTGGCAAAGACGCCAGAAATCAAGAAGACAAAGATCCCAGCGGCGATGATCGCGCCGTACATCGTCTGAAAATCAAACTTTTGCCCGATCAAAATCAACGGGGCGACCGCCTGCACGGCACAACCGAGCACGACCGGCAACCCGATGCCAAAAACCTTATTAGCAAAAATCTGCAACGCCGTCGCGACGCCGCACATGAAGATATCGATCGAAACCAGATAGGTCATCTGGGAGCTCGTGAAGTGTAGCGATGCCCCAATCAAAATCGGAACCAACACAGACCCGGAATACATCGCCAACAGATGCTGGATCCCCAATACCGCAGCTTTTGGAGCGGAGATGTCTTGCGCCTTCATTAGTCCTCCTTTTCGAATTCGACTTGGCCGTCCACAAAACGGCTGATCCGCGCCAGCGAAACCGTCTTGATGTGACGCTCATCGAGCAACTTGCGGCCTTTTTGGAAACTCTTTTCGATCACGATCCCGACACCAGCCAGCGTCGCGTTCGCCTGGCCAATGATATCGATCAAGCCTTCGACCGCCTGCCCATTAGCCAAAAAGTCATCAATGATCAACACGGTATCATCGGCGTGTAAGAACTTCTGGGCAATCGCGATCTGGTTGGCAGTTTTCTTGGTGAAAGAGTAAACCTCTGCGGTAAACAGGTCGTCTTTCAATGTCAACGACTTGTGCTTACGCGCGAACACGACCGGAACGTGAAACGCCATCCCCGTCGCTAACGCAGGGGCGATCCCTGAGCTTTCGACCGTGAGGATCTTGGTGATCTTGGTGTCTGCAAACTGCGCGTGAAACTCGTTACCTAACGCTGTCATCAAATCGGGATCGATTTGGTGGTTCAAAAAATTATCCACCTTCAGTACTTCTGTCCCGAGCACCTGACCATCCTTTTTGATCCGGTCTTCAAGTAATTTCACCAGTATCCACATCCTTTTTTTATTCGTCAAATTTCACAAATTTTAACACAAAAAACGCACTTGAACAACCGGATAACCGATAATCGTGTGCCTTTTTCGTGCTTTTGTTCGGGTCGTTTGTTTGGGTTTAACCGCATTAGGCACGCACAGTCAGCCCTGTAATCCGCATATTTCCACAGTGCAAATAAAAAACCCGATTATTCGGGTTTTACGAACATTAATTGTTTGTTGTATCGTAACGATCCAAATGCCAGGTTTTGATCAGTGCGATCAGCTTGCTCGGGTAATCAGGATCGGTCGCATAGCCATCGGTTTGTAGCGCCTTAGCCGCTTCTTGATAGGTCTTGGCGGCCACGACATCGCGGTATTGCGCGGCATTCCAGCGCGTCCCGTTCACGAACAACAACGCGTGGGCCTTCATCGACGCCTGGTCGCTGGGATACACCGCAAACCGGGCGTTGACCGTCTCCCACTTGCCGTTCACATACTCTTTGGTCGTCATCACCTGACTGGCCTTGGGGTCGTTGGACTTGATGCCAAACAAATTGTGGTAATCGACCGCCAAGCTACTTTGGCCCCAGTTAGACTCCAAGATTGCTTGCGCCAAGGTGATGCTAGGCAAGATGCCATATGTGGTTTGCAACTCTTGGGCATAAGGGGCCAGGCGCTGGATGAACGCCTGCTTGCTCGATTGGGCCTCAGAAGATTGGGTCTCTTCACGGCCGGTTTGGGCGGCCAGGCGTTGGCAGCTCACCACCAACACACTCACGGTCAACACGAGCAACAGTACCCAGATCACTGCCGGCAGTCGTGGTTTACGATGTCCTTTGCGCCGTCGCGCCATTCAATCCCTCACTTTTTAGGCGCGTCAAGTTGATCTTGCGCCCAGGTCAATAGGTCTAACTGTTCGGTTTGCAGCTGTTTAGCCACCTTGGTTGGCACCACAAAATCGAGGATATCGACCAGCCCGTGCACGCCGTAGTCTTGCCGCAGTTGCAGGTGCACGCTGACCTCATCGCCGCCGCGCGGTTGCTTGACGTAGCTGGTAGTGAGGTTCGGGCTCTTCAACCATTCCTTGGCGATCAGCATTTTGGCGGTCTGGTAGCGCTCGGCCAAACTCCCGGCTTCAGGCGTCGTCGTCTGCATCACCGCGAGTTTCTGGGCCAGCATCCATTCATAGTCTGTGAATAAGTAGCGCAGCTGTTCACGCTGTTTAGGCAACAAGGCCGCCTGGTTGGCCAAGATTGCCGCCGTGGGAATGTGCATGACCGACTCTAACACCTTGGCGCTGCCGTCGCGCTGTTGCAAAACCAACGCTGCTAATTCAATCAATTGCGTATCATCCAACACAGTCACCTCCATATTTTATGATACCATGTCCCAACTTGCGATACCGCGTTGTTAACGATTTTTAATCAATCTTCGCCAGACTAAAAAAGCCACGCCTGGGGTTGACCACGCGCAGCTTTTCGGTTGCTCACAAAGCTTATATTAGTCTTTATTGACGTTAACGGCTTGCGGGCCACGATCGCTTTGTTCAACTTCGAAGGTCACACCTTGGCCTTCTTCAAGCGTCTTGTAGCCATCGCCTTGAATGGCGGAAAAGTGGACGAAAACGTCAGAACCGTCTTCGCGAGTGATAAAACCGTAACCTTTTTCAGCGTTGAACCACTTAACTGTACCATGTTCCATGAGAACAATCCTCCTTGCGCATGTTGCGCGAATCATAATATTGCATTTTTCTGTTTGGTCTAAGTGGAAGAAGTTCAGGAACCTAACAACCACACCATTCAAAAAAGTACAAATTAAGTTTAACATGCTGTCAAGACGGCATCAAGAAAGACGCTCGAGCGATTTGGCGATAACGGGTGACGCTAGCAATTCAACAAAGTTTACGCTAGGATGAATGTAAATCTTACTTTCGGAGGCCAACTTATGAAGAAGCTGTGGATTCCTTTGCTCGGCTTGGCGCTGCTGTTGAGCGCCTGCACGCCGCGTTTTGATCAAAAGAGCCAGCTCAAAGATAACAGCACCACGGTGATCGCCCAAGTGGCCGCTGAAAGTCGTGCCATTCAGACCATCAACACTCAGGTCGGCGACTTCCCGGCCACCTTCACACAGGCTTATGGCGCCAACGCCAACACCGATTTTCAAAACACCGGCGCCGTCAGCGAGTTGATCACCAAGCGCGAAAACGCCTACCAGAAGCTGGAAAAAGCGCAAAACGAATTAGAAGCCGCCACCAACCGTCTGACCAAGATTGCCAACCAAAACAGCCCGGACCTGCCCAAGGCCGAGGTCCATCAAGTCTTGACGACGTTGCGGCTGGCCAAGCTCGACCACAAGACATTTGACGCCTATTACAAAGAACTGACCAGCGCCGAAGATGAATTCTTCAACAACGTCGCCGCAAACGCAAGCGATAAAGACAGCATTGAAGACGCCTTGACTCAGCTCAATCAATACGATAGCTCCTTGAGTCAACAAGCCGATATCGTGCAGGCCAACCTGCAATCCGTCACCGCAGACGCCCAAGCCTTACAAAAAGCCGTCGCCAAGATGCCATAACCCAAAAAACAAAAGCCGTGCGCACTTTGCGCACGGCTTTTTTCAATGTTCACGTTAGCGTTTGAAGCGCATGAGCACCTGCCCGAGCAACGGGACAATGATCCCTGCCATCGTCGCTTCGGCAACGGCGTTGATGGCAAGCGCTGCGATCAACAGCCAGCCGAGGTTGCTGGCGTCAGCACCGGCTACCACCGCGTTAGCGTTATGGGCGAAGAAGACCCAGGTCAAGGCAATCACCAAACTCGTGTTAGTCAACGCCCCGGCGACGCCGGCACAAACCATTTTGATGGTCGCAATCACATCGCGTTGGTGGGACTTGGCGATGTGGTTAAAGATCAAGGCCGCCACGATCCCGACCATGATCCGTGGCAAGATCGCGATCAGCGGATTGCGGAACAACAAGATCGTCACGGGATCAGTCGCGTCGGTGTAAGCTTTGATCAGGCTGATGACACCCCACAAGGCACCTAAACCGGCCCCACCGCGGACACCAAGCAACACCCCACCTAAAATAACCGTCAGATGAATCGTCGAGATCGCCGGCCAGGCGGGAAAGATCCGGATGTAGCCGATCATCGGAATATAGGCTTGCATAATAATCAACGCCCCGAGAATCCCCAGAATGCTGATTGTGTATGCGGAGCTTTTGCGCGTCATGTATTTCCTCCAGTCGCGACGATCAGTCTGTCGACGGGCGATTCGGGTCAACTTCACCTTCATGGACACGTTGAATGATCGGCGCAAGATATTTTTTTTCAGCTTCGTGCCGTGCTGCCACGGCGTCTTTGAAGTCAATGAATTGCTTATTCAAGACCAATCGTCCTTTGAGAAACAACCTGGCATTCCACTTGGCGGTTTGGCGATCAAACGACACCCCGATCACCCCAGAACGATTCGTGGAACGCAGCTTCGTCACCGCGGCGAGGTTGACCCCTTCGCTATGTTGAAATTGGCCGCGCTGACCCATCTGCGCGCGCGTCTTGGGATTTTCCATGATCGCTTTGCGCATATATTCGCGCCGATAACACCCACAGCTAGTCGTCGTGCCTTTGCGCAACCGATACCCATCGACGACCGTGGTGTTGCCACACGCACACCGACACAGCCACCGCGCGTTACCGTTTTTGGCGGCTCCAGCATATTCCACAACGGTCAGGCGTCCAAACGTTTGGCCTGTAAGATCCATTTGCTTCATAAGCTCACACTTCCTTGTTGACGTTTTCCCCACTCATATATTGACCGATGGCATAGTCGTTTGTCAAGGAAGTTGCAATCGGCAAAACCTGATCAAATCATCATTGTAAGCGCAACAAGGGTTTGCGGCTTACACTAACCAAAATCATGTCACGCGATCGGTTTTTCGCTTATTTGATTGGTTATTTGCTCGAAAGCCACAACCCCACCAGCGTCAGCGCGGCACCGCAAAGCAGCGACCACGTCAGCGGCTCGTGGAGTATCCATGCGGAAAACAACAAGGTCACGACCGGCACCAGATAGATGTAAACGCTGCTTCTCACCGTACCCAGGCGCTTCACCGCGATATTCCACGTGACAAAACACAGCGCACACGCGCCTAACCCCAGATACAAGAAGTTGCCCAGGTTGACCGGTTGTAACAACGTCGCTAACTTGAGGTCGACGCCAACCCCCAATGCCAGCGGCACCATAAACACCAGCCCGTAAAAGAACACGTGCCGTGTCGCCACAACCACGTCCGTGGCGATCTCTCCGATCTTGGTGGTCAAGATTGAATACACCGCCCAGGCCAACGCCGCCAACGCTGCCAGCGCGTCGCCTAACAGCCCGCCATGCCCAGACCCAGGATTGCTGATCAACATCACCCCGCTGATGGCAACGACAAACCCCAGATAAAACCACAGACTCGGGCGCTTGGACTTCAAGAACAGGGTCGCCAACAACGCTGTGAAAAAAGGTGAAATCGTGACGATGACCCCGACGTGGCTCGCGGTCGTTTGCGTCAAGGCGATATTTTCCAGCAGATAATACACCGTGATGCCAGACAAGCCGGCGGCCACAAACCACCATTCTTGCCGCGGCCGCGCCAGGTGCAGCCTTTTCGGCCGGCAGAGCCACAACGCCGCATAGCCAAGCACGAAGCGCGTCAGCAAGATCGTCACCGGCGAGAAGCTGACCAGCAAGAGCTTCGTTGATACAAACGTCGTCCCCCAGATCAAAATGGTCATACTGGCAGCAATGTGCCCGCCTAGCTGTCGTTTGTTCAATATTTTCACCTCTTCACAAACATAAAAAAATCCCTCAGCTTTTCAGCCGAGGGATTATTGTTATTAATTGATTCTCGATGCGGGTAAGAAGACTCGAACTTCCACGGGCTAAAACGCCCACAAGATCCTTAATCTTGCGCGTCTACCAATTCCGCCATACCCGCATATCTCAATCAAGCACAAGAAATAGTATACGGTCTGAGCCCGCTGGCGTCAACTGTTTTTTGGAAAAACATGTTATAATTCACTCACAAAGGAGTGATCATGATGATTCGCCTCGCCACCACTAAAGATACCGCGGCCATCGCGGCCTTGTACACTCAACTCACCGCGGAAATGGCCGCCCTCGCCCCGGATGTGATCAAACCGCTCGACCAGCCGGCAACGGCCTATTTTCACGACTATTTGCAAGAACCCAATGCCGCGATCTGGGTGGTTGAAGAAGCCCAACAACTCGTCGGTTTTTCGTTGGCGGTTGTCGCCGCGACCAGCAACGAACCCGAGGTCGTCTATCACCGCTTCGCTTATTGCATCGATTTGTTTATCGACGCCACCTGGCGCCGCCACGGGTTTGCGACGGCTTTGATGGCCAAGGCTTTTCAATGGGGCCAAGACCACGATTGTGAATTTCTCCAGCTGAACGTCTTAGGCGCGGATACCGGCGCCCGCCGCTTCTATGAAGCGCTGGGCTTTTTGCCGCAACAACTCACGCTCACCAAGTCCTTAAATCAAGCGTAACTGTCCGCCACAGCGACCACAAGTAAACCGAGTGATATTGATCCGGCGTTGTCGCAAAAACAGCTGTCCGCATCGCTGGCACTGATAGCGGTGCTTGGCGGGTTTGGGCAAGGCCGGTGCAAAGCGCGACCCACCGACCCGGCCCAACAGTTGCTTAAAATCGGCGTCTTTGTGCTGATAGCCGCGCTGGGCACGGTAGAGATGATAGTGACACAGCTCGTGTTTGATGATCGCGATCTGTTGTTCAGCCGAAATCGCGGCAAATAAGTGCGGATTAAAGTCGAGATGCTGGTCTTGCAGGTGGAATCGGCCACCAGTCGTCTTCAGCCGGGCGTTAAACCGCGCGATATTGAGGAACGGCAGCTTGAAGCCGGCCAAAGAGACCTGCTCGACCAGTGCTTGTAGTTCTTGATCTGTCATAGATTCCTTTCTAAAAGAGATGTGCACGACTCCGAATTCATCAAGTCGCGCACATCTCTATTTGCTTGTCTTAATTGTTGTGCGTTTAGCCAAAATACGTCAGTAGGTCTTCGCGCGTCAGTTCGGCCTTGGCCGCCGCGTCATAATCCGCGACAATCCGGCCGGCCGACAAGATCACCAGGCGATTGCCATATTGTAAGGCATCCCCGAGATGGTGTGTGATCATCATGCAGGTCAATTTTTCGCGCGTGACCAGTTTGTCTGTCACTGCCATGATCGCGTCGCTAGTTTTGGGATCCAACGCCGCGGTGTGTTCATCCAGCAACAAGAGCTCCGGCCGCAACAGGGTCGCCATCAACAGACTAAGCGCCTGCCGCTGGCCGCCAGAAAGCTGCTCTGTCGGCTTGTTGAGGGCCTTTTCCAGGCCGTTGCCGGTTTGCGCGGCCAACGCCGCAAAATGCGGCAGCTGCTGGCGCAAGCGTCTTGAGCCTAGCGTCAAACGTTGCCCACGGCGAGAAGCGAGGGCGAGGTTTTCTGCCACCGTCATTCGCGGAGCGGTGCCCATCTTCGGATCCTGGAAGACCCGAGCGATCAACCGCGCGCGCTTTTCCGGTTTCTGGCGGCTGATGTCTTGGCCGGCAAGTGTGATCGTCCCACTGGCCAGCGGGATATCGCCGGTGACGGCGTTAAATAGCGTGGACTTACCTGCGCCGTTAGTCCCCAAAACACAGACGTAATCGCCTGGTGCAAGCGTCAGGTTGATGTCTTGTAGCAGCGGCTTGACGTCTGTATCAACGGCAACATTCACCGCGACGTTGTGTAAGCTTAACTGCGCGTCAGTCATGTGACACCACCCCTTTTTTCAATGTCCGGCGGATCCGCAGGCGATGATCGATCTGCGGTACCGTAATTGCAAGCGCCAGCACGACCGCGGAAATTACCTTGAGATCGTTGGCGTTGAAGCCGAGCTTCAACACGACCAACAAGACGAAGCGGTACAAAATGCTACCTAACACCACCGCCACCAGCCGCTGGCTCAGCGTCAATTCGCCAAACACGACTTCGCCGATGATGATGGCGGCCAGGCCGATAACGATGACCCCGATGCCCATGTTGACATCAGCGTAGCCGTTATTTTGCGCGAGCAAGCCGCCGGCCAAGCCGATCAGGCCGTTGCCGACGACCAGCCCCAACAGCATCTGGCGGTCTGGATCGATGCCCAGACTCCGCGCCATGTCAGGATTGTCGCCGGCAGCGATAAAGGCCTGCCCGATTTGCGTGTTCAAAAACAAGATCAACAAGGTCACGACCACGATCGCGACGATGCCGCCGATGATAACCGAGTCAAAATATGGCGGCATGTCTTGCAACCACTTAGCGCCGAACAGATTCGGTTGATTCAACAGGCTCAGGTTCGCCCGCCCCATCACCCGCAAGTTGATTGAAAACAGCCCGGTCATCACCAAGATCCCGGCCAACAGCACCGGAATGTGCCCTTTGGTCGTCAACAGCCCGGTGATTAAACCTGACAGCATCCCCGCCAGCAAGGCAAACAAGGTCGCCACCAGCGGTGAAAAACCGTGCGCGATCGCCGCTACCGCCACCGCCGCGCCAAACGGGAAGGTGCCTTCGACGGTCATATCCGGAAAATCTAAGATCCGGAAGGTCAAAAACAACCCGATCCCCACCAGACTATACAATAGCCCTTGGCCGATCGCAGATACCCCTAAACTCATCGAATCACCTCCCCATTTTTTTGTGCCTCTTGGATCACGCTGTCTGGCACCGTGATGCCAAGCAGCTTGGCTTGCTTCAGGTTCAAGATCAGCTTCCCAGTTTTCTCAAAATGGATCGGCGTCGTGGCCGGCTGCGATTTGCCAGACAACACATTGGCAACCATCCGGCCGGTTTGCACCCCGAGTTCATACTGGTCTAACCCGATCGTGGCCACACCGCCTTGTTTGACCATGGTGTCGACGGTCGGAAACACCGGGATCTGCTTGGTGTTGGCGACTTGGACCAGCGTCTGCATCGCGCTGGCGATGGTGTTATCCGTGGGCACAAAAATGGCGTCCACCTGCGTCACCATCTCGCCGGCGACTTGGTTCAAGTCGTTGGTCGAGCTGATGGTGAACTGTTTAACTGTAAAGCCGGCTTTTGGCGCCAGCTCCCCTACCATTTTCGCCTGCGTCTGGGCAGAGTCATCACTGGATGTCGAAATCACCCCCAGGGTCTTGGCCTGGGGCATCAAGCGGTGAATCAGCGCCAGTTGCGACTGGATCGGCGCCTGATCGGAAACCCCGGTGATGTTACCGCCGGGATGCGTATTTGACTGCACCAGCTTGGCGCCTTTGGGATCGGTGATCGCCCCGAGGATGATCGGGGTCTTTTTGGTCACATCCGCCAGCGCTTGGGCGGCTGGGGTCGCGATACCGACCATCACCGCCGCGTTTTCATCAGCGAACCGTTCAGACATCGTCTTCAGGTTGCTTTGATCGCCTTCCGCGTTTTGAAAATCGACTTTGACATTTTTGCCAACGGTGTACCCGTTTTGCTTCATCCCGGCGATGATGCCGTGATGGATCGCGTCGAGCGCCGGATGGGTGGTCAACTGCAAGATCCCGACAGTCGGCGTGGCCACCTTCTTAGCTGACTGGGGTTTGCCGGTCACGACGAATGCCGCACCAAGAAACACCACTAACGCCGCAATGAGTGCGAGCATTCGTTTCATGAATCTACCCTCCCGACTATGCCATCAATGAAATCTTTTGAATGTATTTCATCAACCGCGTCGTGGCCACATCCTGATCAGCTTCCGCTTCAGAAAAGGCTTCCTCGTCAAACGCAGATGGGTTGTCATGAAGGCTAGCGACCATCGCCGTGCAGCCATCGACAAAATCAGAAAACGCCGCCGTCAACAGCTTGTGGTTGCCCATCAGCTTCGCGGGAACCTTCACCTTTTGCAGTTGCGTCAGCATCTGTTGATAATGCGTCGTCCCGTCAGCAAACAGCGTCTTGATTGCCGTATAGTCGGCGCCATCAAAATCTGCCATGCTGCCGTCCAGCAGGGCTTTTTTGAGTTCTTCGAATTTCGGACTCATCTTATCTTGTTCCGCTTCTGTGTCGGTGACGACTTGGTTGATCAATTGTGCATAACGTGCAAACTTCTGTTGATTTTTATTCATAAATAATTCCTCCGCTTCTTCTATTTTACCCCAGAAACCCAGGCCTGGCTACGCGCAACGCAAAAGGCGCCGGACGCCCCTTTAATAAAAGGAGTGCCCGACGCCTGATGATTGTGCTTAACGGTGACGCAAACGTTGGAAGAACTTCACGACTTCGACGATGATGATGATTGACACCCCAGCGCCGATGACGACCGCCCATTGTTGCCAAGCCAACGTCGTCACATGGAACAGACCGTTGAAGCCCGGTACCAAGATGGTGAGGGCCAGCAACAGAAACGATACCAAGATCGCCAGGTTGAACGCCTTGTTGCGGAACAGGCCTACCGTGAACAGACTTTGGTGGATCGACTTCACATTAAACGCATGGAAGAGTTGGATCAAGCCCAAGGTGACATAAGCCATTGTCAAGGCATCCGCGTGCATCGCCGCATTGGCGGTGTGGATCGGCCAGGTGATCCCGATATAGTAAACCCCTATCGTCAACAGGCCTTCTAGTAGCCCTTGCCAGATCACTGCTTGGCCGACGCCACCGGAGAAGAAGTTCGACTTCCGGCCGCGCGGTTTCTGCTTCATGATCCCAGGTTCAGTCGGTTCGACCCCTAACGCGATGGCTGGGAACGTATCTGTCACCAGGTTGATCCACAAGATGTGCACCGGTGCAAGGATATCCCAGCCCAGCATCGTCATCATGAACAAGGTCAACACTTCGCCCAAGTTGGCCGACAGCAGATACTGGATACTCTTTTGGATGTTGGAGAACACCTTACGGCCTTCTTCGACGGCTGTGACGATCGTGGAAAAGTTATCATCGGCCAAGACCATGTCTGAAGCGCCTTTAGACACTTCCGTCCCGGTGATGCCCATCCCGATCCCGATGTCAGCAGCTTTCAGGGCTGGCGCGTCGTTGACGCCGTCGCCAGTCATCGCGACGACCTTGCCACGTTTTTGCCAAGCATTGACGATCCGGACTTTGTGTTCCGGCGCAACACGGGCGTAAACCGCGTACTTGTCGACATTGCGATCGAATTCATCATCGCTTTGTTCGTCGAGCTGCGCACCGGTGATTACCGCTTCGTCGTCGCCGGGTTCGATGATACCCAGCCGCGCCGCGATGGCTTCGGCGGTGTCTTGGTGGTCCCCGGTGATCATCATCGGCCGGATGCCGGCGTCTTTGGCCGCCGCCACCGCATCGGCTACTTCAGGCCGTTCCGGATCGATCATCCCGACCAGCCCGGCAAACACCAGATCGTGTTCGACAGTGTCGGAATCGACCGTCACCGGCAAGGTGTCGAGATACTTAAACGCCATGCCCAGCACCCGCAGTGCCTGAGTCGCCATGCCTTTGTTGACCGTCAAAAGTTCTTGGCGGTCGGCTTCGGTGAGGTCTTGTTGGCGCTCACCAAACGCCAACTTGGTCGCGCGTTTGATCAATTGATCCGGCGCGCCTTTGGTAGCAACCAAGAAACGCCCGTCGGCAAGCTGGTGAATGGTCGTCATCAGCTTACGCTCGGAATCAAACGGTACTTCCGCCACCCGCGGCCATTTGGCCAGCTCTGCGGCCAGATCGTACTGCTGCTTCTTGCCATAGGCGACCAGCGCGGTTTCCGTTGGGTCCCCTAACAGCGTGCCGTCTTCTTGGATCTTGGTATCGTTGGCAAAATTCATCACCGTCATCAGCGGGTTACCGCCGGCAATGCCATCGGCCGCGTCGTGCAGCTGGCCGTCATAATAAACTTTTTCGACGGTCATCTTGTTCTGCGTCAGCGTCCCGGTTTTATCCGATGCGATGATTTCCGTCGAGCCCAAAGTTTCCACCGCCGGCAGCTTGCGGACCAGCGCCCGGCGCTTGGCCATCTTCTGGGTCCCCAGCGCCAAGATGATCGTCACGATCGCCGGCAAGCCTTCAGGAATCGCGGCCACCGCCAGCGAAATCGCGGTCAAAAACATTTCCGGCAGGCTCGCGGCGTGACGCCAGATCCCAACGCCAAAAACGATTGCCGCAATGATCAAGATCATGATGGTCAAGGTTTTCCCGAGCTGACTCAAGTTGGCTTGAAGCGGCGTCGTCGTTTCTTCTGCGGCGTTGATCATGCCGGCAATGCGACCCACTTCAGTCACCATCCCGATGGCGACCACGACCCCAACGCCGCGGCCGTATGTGATGTTGGCGTTCATGAACGCCATGTTCGTGCGGTCGCCGATCCCGATGTGATCGCCGGACAAGGTTTCAGCAGTTTTTTCCACCGGCACCGATTCGCCGGTCAAGGCGGATTCTTCGATCTTCAAGTTGGCGGATTCGATCAAGCGCATATCGGCCGGTACGACATCCCCGGCTTCGACCAAGACGATGTCGCCGACAACCAGTTCAGAACTGGGAATCGTCACCACCTGGCCGCCACGTCGGACATGCGCATCTGGCGTGGCCATCTCCGCCAAGGCATCGATGGCTTCTTCAGCCTTGCTTTCTTGAAACACCCCGAAGATCGCGTTTAAGATCACCACGGCCAAAATGATCCCGGCGTCTGCCCATTCATGGACGATGAACCCGGCGATCAAAGCCGCCACCAGCAGCACAATGATCATGAAATCTTTGAACTGATCCAAGAAGCGCTGAAGTAGCGTTTTTTTCTCGCCTTTGGCCAGGCTGTTAGGGCCATTTTGCTCAAGGCGTGTCTTGGCCTCTTGCACAGACAACCCGGTTTGGGTATCGGTGTGGAGCTGTTCAACAACGGTTTGGGCTGATTGCGCGTATGCTGGTCGTTCGGTCATATCAATTCCTCCTTAGTGGTTGCGTCCGCCTGGGTAAAAAAAGAGACCCACGGACTGCGGCTGCAGTTCATAAGTCTCACTAATTAAGGCAACACCAGCTATCAACTTGTTGGTGATGTTGCCGCGGCTGAACCGCTAGTTACTCCCTTATGTGACAAGTTTAGTATACCTGAACACCAGTACGGGACGCAAGCGTTTTGCCGCGCCTATTTCCAAAAATCATCAAAAATAGTTATCGGAAGATGACGTTTGTGCTGAGAGCGCTGGTACCAGCCTTCGATCGTTTGGGCGGCATGGTCGCTGACCTGCTTGCCTTCTAAGTAATCATCGATGTCGCGATAGCTGACCCCGAGCGCTTCCTCATCTGGCAAGGCCGGCCGGTCTTCTTCCAGATCGGCTGTCGGTGCTTTTTCATACAAGTGAGCCGGCGCGCCAAGCGCCTTCAACATTGCCGCGCCTTGGCGCTTGTTCAACCGCCAAAGCGGCGTGACGTCGGCGCCACCGTCACCAAACTTGGTGTAAAAGCCGGTGACGGCTTCTGCAGCATGGTCGGTGCCGACAACAACGCCGGCGTTGGCCCCAGCGATCGCATACTGGGCGATCATCCGGGCCCGTGCTTTAATGTTGCCTTTGTTAAAGTCTGACACGATCAGGTCGTTGGCTTCCACCGCCGCTACCATCGCATCGACGCTTTGTTGAATGTTGACCCGCACGGTTTTGTCCGCGTGCATGAACGCAATGGCGGCCATCGCGTCGGCTTCATCGGCCTGTTCGCCGTATGGCAGACGCACGGCAATGAACTGATAACTGTCATCGCCAGTTTCTGCGCGCAACTCTTGCACCGCTTTTTCGGCCAGGGTGCCGGCAAGCGTTGAATCCTGGCCGCCGGAGATGCCTAATACCAATGTTTTCAATCCGGCATAGTGGCTTAAATAAGCCTTCAAGAAATCAACCGAACGACGGATCTCCGCCTGCGGATCGATCGTGGGTTGCACGTGAAGCGCAGAGATGATTTCAGCTTGTAATGGACGCATATTGTGGTTCCTCCTTAAACGCATGTACTCGATTCATCATACGCCTTTGGCCCGGCCGCACGCAACGCTTGCCGTCAGCAATGCTGACAACGCGCAAGCTAAAGCGTCGGCAAGGCAGGCTTGCTGAAGTAATAGCCTTGAAACAGCTGGATCCCCAGCGTGTCATGTGCGTAGGCCACTTCGTCCGCATTTTCCACGCCTTCGAGAATGAAATCCAGATGCGCGTCTTTGGCGACCTCGGTCCAAAACGCGATCCGTTCGCGCATTTTTGCTTGATCGTTGGTTTGGCGCAGGTTTTGCATCGCAAACTTGACGCCGTCGACATACGGCAACAGGTCTTGCACCACCTCGTAAGAGTTATCGCTGCCGACGTCATCGATATCGATCCGCACGCCGTTGGCCCGGTAGATCGCGGTGATCTTGCGCGTCGTGGCAAAATCGGGCACGTCGGTGATCTCGACAGTCATCTCATCGGGCCCTTCGTCACTGCGACTGAACGCCGTCAGCTTTTCAGCGACTTCTTCCGAGCTGAACTGTTTAGTCGTCAGGTTGATCGCCAAACGCCGGGTGCTCGACACCGCCAACGCCTTTTGCATCAGGCTGATCTGGGTTTCCGCCGAGATGTCAAACATGTCTGGCAAGACCCAATGATCGTGCTCGTGATCAAATAGGCGTAATAATAACTCGTTGCGATAACGCTCGGGCCGGTCGTCGCCGTCGAGTCGCATGATGCCTTGGGTGAAATAAGAATAAGTGGCGATCAGATCATGCGTGGCACGCGTGTGAATGGTCTCGCCTTCCACCGTGATCGTGTCCCGGCCGGCATGTTTGGACAGATACAGATTATCATCGGCCCGCTTATAGGTATCATCGATGGTCTGATCGCTGTCTCGACGCGCGGTCATCCCCATCGAAACCGTGACGGCAATGTCGGCGCCTTCGTATTGATAATGCGCCTTGCGCACCGCATCCCAACAAGCGGTGATGATCGGGATCACGGCTTCCGGTTTTTGATTGGGAAAAACAATGTTGAATTCTTCCCCACCGGTGCGATAGATCTGATGGTTGTCGCCATACTGCGCCAAGACGTCAGACAGTGTGGTCGCCACCCCGATCAAGACCTCGTTGCCTGCCAGGTGCCCGTAATGGTCATTGATCTGTTTAAAATGATCAATGTCTAACGCCACCAACGACAGCGGCCGCCTGTCAGCCCTGGCATGATCAAACATCTGGGTGAGATCGCGTTGATACAGCGAATAGGTCTTGGCATTGGTCAACTGATCGTAATTGGCGATCTGCCGCAGCCGTTTGTTGTGGAGCGCCGCATCGTGTTCTTGAATCCAAAGTCCTGCCGCCATGCTGGCCACCAAGATATACATCAAGATGCACCGCACCATGATAAATACGCGGTCTTGCGGCGCGGAAAATGCCGGCAACAGCACCCAGAAAATGACGCCGGTATAAGTAAACACCCCCATCGACGCCCACAGGTGATGGCGGATCTGTTCGTGCCACAAGCGCATGACCACGATACCGATGGCAAGCAGCACCAGCGACAAGGCAAACGTCGGGTGGGTCCAGTTGGCACTGTAATGCATCGTCCAGACAAGCAACAACCCGCCAATGCGCACGGCCAGCTCGCCCCAAGAGATCCCGTCATCCAGCAACGGGAAAACCAGCAAAAACAAACCCACATTGTGAAACATCACGCTGTTACTACCGACTAGATACCCCATCATATGTAAGATCAACCCGGTTCCAAGCGACAACGCCATCAAGCCAATCCGCGCGATCCAGCGCTGAGTTTTTGACCGCGGCGAAGCAAACGCGATCCCGTAAATATTTTGATAATGGCCGACAAACCCTGAGGTGAAAAACACCGCCACCAACAGCTGGGCAAACCACAACATCCATGGCACCTTTTGCAGGTGCATGACCATCGTCAGATGGACCCCAAGCATATCCATTGTCATTTTCCCGCCCTCCAATCTGGTTACAGGATACGCCAAGTCTACCTGATTGTATAGACACCCACACAAACGAAAAACCCCGACCACCACCTGCAAAACAGGCTGATCGAGGTTTTCACACGGCAGCATCCCTAACGCATCGTGTTAGGCTTGGCGCCAGTTGACTTTTTCTTTGATGCGGCGGATGATTGCCATCTTGTTATCCCAGGCCGCTTGGGACAAGTCGACCGGATAATCTTGCGGGTTCAACACGCGGGTGTATTCATCCCACAGCGATTCAACACACTTCATCGCAAACTCACGGATATCGACCAAGGCCGGCAGTTGATAAACCAGCTCGCCTTGATCAAAAATCGTCTGTAACAGCGGCCGCGCGTCAAAATCGCGTACGGTTTTGTTGATGTAGGTGAAGTTGGGATGGAACATGTACAACGAATCCAGACTTTGGACGTCTTCATAGGCCAAAGCGACATAGTCCCCTTCGGATTTGCCGTTGGCATGGCGCGTGATCCGCCAGACTTGTTTCTTCCCAGGCGTCGACACCTTTTCCGCGTTGCTCGACAGCTTGATCGTGTCGGCCATCTCGCCGTGCTCGTCTTCGATCGAAACCAGCTTGTACACCGCGCCCAAAGCCGGGTGGTCGAAGGCGGTGATTACCTTCGTGCCGACGCCCCAGGTATCGATCTTGGCGCCTTGCATCTTCAGGTTTTGGATCGTGTTTTCATCCAAATCGTTGGACGCGACGATCTTGGTGTCGGTGAAACCGGCAGCGTCGAGTTGTTGGCGCACGCGCTTGGAAATATACGCCATATCCCCGGAATCGATCCGCACGCCTTGGAAGTCGATCTTGTCGCCCATTTCCTTGGCCACGCGAATCGCGGCCGGCACCCCGGAACGCAAGGTATCGTAGGTATCGACTAAAAACGTCACGTCGTGGTTGACCTCAGCGTAGGCCTTGAACGCCGTGTAGTCGTCTTGGTACGCCTGCACCAGCGAATGCGCGTGGGTCCCAGAAATCGGGATGCCGAACACCTTGCCGGCTCGCACGTTGCTAGTCGCGTTGAAGCCGCCGATGAACGCCGCGCGGGTCCCCCACATCGCAGCGCTGGTTTCTTGCGCACGCCGGGTACCGAATTCCATCAATGGGTCATCCCCGACGACTGCGCGGATCCGCGCCGCCTTGGTCGCCACCAGGGTCTGGTAATTCACCATGTTCAAGATGGCCGTTTCCACCAGTTGGCCTTGGGCAAGCGGGCCTTCCACCTGCAAGATGGGTTCGTTATTGAACACGAGATCCCCTTCGACTGCAGAACGCACCGTTGCGGTGAATTTCAAGTCGCGCAGATAATCCAGGAATTCTTGCGGGTACTCGGTCACCTCTTGGAGATAAGCGATGTCGGAATCGGAAAAATGCAGATCCTGCAGATACTTCACCACGTGTTCCAACCCGGCAAACACTGCAAAGCCACTACCGAACGGCAAATCGCGGAAGTACACTTCAAACACCGCTTTTTTCTCGGCAATGCCTTGTTTCCAATAGGTATACATCATATTCAGTTCGTAAAAATCGGTGTGGAGCGCGAGTCCGTCATCTTTGTATGTCATGTCTCTACCTTTCGTCTGCGTAATTACGCAATGGCAATAAGTTTAATGGCTCTATTCTACCTCGTTGGCCGCGCAAGCGCAAAAGGACTGTGATAAAAGGCGGTTTTCGTCTATAACCCTGGATTATTCACCTCGGTATTTGGGACATGAAATCGCATCTGGCCGGTCTGAAAGCAACGTTTGGAGCGTTGCGAATACTGACTGAGCGGAGAAGTTGGTGATCGATGCACCACGAACAGACCGA